>CAYJSO010000007.1:12654-15353 GCA_964372795.1 uncultured Methanosarcinales archaeon | reverse complement strand
TCCGATCTCTGCTTTTACTTCATTCACTTGCGCCTGAACATCAACTTCCAATCCTAAAGAACCAGGCTTATCCCCACCCTTAAAAATAAAAAACAAGCCAACAACCACAACAATAGTTACAGCAACTGCAATCGCTCCTGCAAACAGCAAAGGACCCCTCTGCGCAGCTCTAATTGCCTCATCAACATCTCCAGGGCTATAACCATATCGCAACAGCGCACTTCTAACTGCTGCCGCAGTCTGCCCTTTTTTTAACTGTTCCTTAACATAATTAAGCAATTTTTGATTAACCATTTGATTAACTGCAAAAGAACAATTGGAATAAGTGTTTAAATAGTTTTGCAATTCAATTATAAAAATTCAATTAAATTAAATAGTTTAACTGACATTAAATAGGCCAATCAAAGTGCAAAATCACGGCGCCTTACTAAAAAATCTTATCAAAAAACTTAAACTGCTCCCCGTCCATTCCAAAAGAGAAAAGCAGCGCTCTAACGTCGCTTGCCCCTCGCATCCCGTTAATTTTGTCTGCAAAAGAAACCGCACCATAATTGACTTTATACTTCCTGCAAAAAGCAATGTTCTGCATTATTCTGCCCATCAACAATGCCCTTTCTTCAGTTCCAGAAAACACCAAATCGTGCAAAGATGTTAAAATTGCTTTTCCGTTCAAAGCAGCAAGCTTGCAAACAACCTGATCCAGCCCGCTTCTCCTAAAATGCAAATGATCCTTTACATATACATACTCGGGATTAACAAGCGCGTTTGCTTTTGTCTTCTCTAAAACAAATCTGTTAAATTTCTCATCTCTGGCTCTAACAAAAACTAATGTTCCTTCAGCACCCGCTATGCTCCCTACCCTATTTATGTCACTAGCAACTCTGTTTTTATTATCATGAGAAACAAACAAAGCCTTTTTAACAAAAACCCCGTCCAAATTAACGTTGCTATCCAAAATGGAACTAGACAAATCGGCAAAACTATTATAAGCAAAAACAATTTTATTGTAGCCCAATCTTTTTGCAGCTAGCAAAAACACATCCTCGTTTCCTTTAGCAAAAACAACGTCAGTCGGCATATGAAAAAGCAACCAAGGTTTTGCACGCTTGGCAAATCTCGCCAGTCGCTGGGTTGCCGCAGCGCGAACAATTAACTGGAACCGCAGCCCCTTTAAACGTTTCCTTTAGCTTCGGCAGAATCAAAAGAAAATTTTCAATAATCTTCTTCTTAGTCCCAGGAATTCTGCTTTCAATTTCGTTAAGCGCATCTCTGACACTCGTCCTAAACGTGTCAAACGAATGGGGACATTCATTAAACTTCACAGGAAAGTTCTGCAGGAATGCATAAGCAGCCGTTTCCTTCTCGCTGCAAAAATACAACGGCTTAATGCGCTGCGTAAACCCTTCTCTTCCAGCAATCCCGCTCGCAACTCCAAGCTTCGCATTCATCAGCAAACTTCCTTTCAAAAAATTCATAATTATGCTCTGGCATTCATCATCCATATTATGCCCGGTTGCAAGCTTGTCAAACTCCTTCGCATTTGCATTAATTAAATGCCTCCTAAGCACGCCGCATGATCTGCAAGCGCTTGCTCCCTGCTCTAAAAAATTTACAAGAGGCTTTCCAAAAGTCTCCTCAAAAGAATAAATCTTATAGCTAATTCCAAATTTATTGCAAAACTCCTCCAAATCTTCAAGTGTCTTGTCTCTATAGCCAGGAATCCCCTCATTAATTGCTATCGCACTAACACGGGCTCCAGCAGCGCCATAAAACTTGTGCAGCAAATAAAGCACGCCCTGGCTGTCTTTCCCGCCAGAAACAGCCACCCCAATCATCTCACCTTCCTTTACCAAACCAAACCTTTCAATTGTCTGCTTCACTTTGTTCTCAAAATATTCAATAAAATGCCCCCTACAATAACCAGGATTCAAAAAAACAGTCTTTTCCTTGCAAACCAAACAATTAGCCATTTTCAGCTCATATTCCACACAAATACACACAAATTTACTTATATTTTACTTATTTATTACTTACTTTCTACTTATTTATTACTTACTTTTTAACTTACTAACCGCCTGAAACAACAGACAAAACCTTTACAACATCATTATTTCCAATAAAATCCTCTTCCGTTAAAAGCTCTTGCCCTCTGCTGACTAACACTGCCTCTTGATTTACGCCTAGCAAACTTAGCAACTCCCTTACACGCCCTTCAAAATTTAACTCCTTTTCCTCCTTTGTTCTCTCAATCAAAACCTTCATTTCAAAGACACCCATATCTGCGAACTACAACCTCACCTAAAATAAATATTTACCAAAACAACTATTTAACTGCTTATAAAGTTTGCTGATTATTGCAATATAGAAAAGAAACAACCAAACTAAACGAGAAATAAACAAGAAAAACTTCGACTGCACAAAAAACAAGTAAAAATCCCATTTATCTCCACGCGAAACCATAGGGGCATATTTCCCGCAACATAACTATTGCTTTTAAATTAACTATATAAACCCAATTCAAATGCTATTTAAATCCATTTAAATACTATTTAAACAAGAAAGTTTAAAAAGGGGTGCTTTATAAATGCAATAAAATCGCTCTTAAACGATTTAAGCAAGGCATAGGGGTGTAAAATTTATGGCAAAAAAAATAAAAAATAAAGCAGCAAATTATAAAAAACACAAGGCAAGAAAAGATC
>CAYJSO010000007.1:6094-12644 GCA_964372795.1 uncultured Methanosarcinales archaeon | reverse complement strand
CGTCCGAACTAGAAAACAAAAAGTTGCAGCTACCCAGAGCACAGAGGAACGTACAATTTCTGTCGTTAACATTGTAGTCAGCTCAAGTTTAGAGCATGACATCCCATTAGAAAAAATGGCAGCTACACTAAGCAACACAGAATACAATCCAGAGCAGTTTCCAGGTCTAGTAATCCGCATTAAAGAGCCAAAAACGAGCGCACTAATCTTCAGCAGCGGAAAAATTGTTCTAACTGGAGCAAGAAGCATGGAAGAAGTTGAGCGCAGCATAGATAAAATAATAAAAAGCTTGAAAAAAATCAACATCAACATAAAAATCAAGCCAAAAGTAACTGTACAAAATATTGTTGCATCCGGAAATATTGGAATGGACTTAAACTTAAATACATTAGCAATTAAACTGCCAAACACGGAGTACGAGCCAGAGCAGTTCCCAGGATTAGTTTACAAACTTAAAGGAACAAAAGCAACATTCCTGCTGTTCACAAACGGCAAAATAGTCTGCACAGGAACAAAAACAGAAGATGAAGTTTACAAAGCATTGGACAAATTAGTTGAAACGCTGAAAAAAGTAAAATAAGTCAGATAATTATAAATATAAGAAAAACAAATATAAAAATTAAATTGATGTGGTGGTATAATATAAATTAAAAGATACTAGCGTAAGCTAACAAAAATTAAAAAATTTAAGAAATGATTAAGAAGTTAAAAAACAAAAGAGTGTGAACCATGAATGCACAGGAACAAATCACAAAATTCCATGAGTTTATAGAGAAATTTCATTACGCCGAACTATTAGAGAACGTACGCAAAGGCAACGATTTACTTGTTATTGATTTCTTACAGTTAAGCAAATTTGATCCGGAGTTCGCAGAGCTTTTGCTTGAGCAGCCAGAAGAAACCCTTGCAGCAGCAGAGCTTGCAATAAAAGACTTCGACCTGCCCCGCCAAGCAAACCGTTCCCTTATTAGATTAAAAAATCTTCCGGAAAGCAAAAGAATGCTGATACGGGAAATAAGAAGTAAGCATCTAAGCAAACTTATTTGGACAGAGGGAGTGGTAAGAAGAAAAAGCGATGTCCGTCCACAGGTAACAAGCGTTCGTTTCGAATGTCCAAACTGTGGAAATGTAATTACCGTATTGCAAACAGAAAAAAAATTTCGCGACCCATCTCGCTGCAGCTGCGGAAGAAAGGGAAAATTCAAAGAGTTGTCTCGAGAGCTAATCGACGCCCAAGGCATCGTACTGGAAGAAGCCTCAGAGGACTTAGAAGGTGGCGAGCAGCCAAAACGCATCGATGTCCTGCTAAAAAACGACTTAGTCTCCCCAATCAACGAAAAGCGCAGCAGCCCAGGAAGTAAAGTAATTCTAGTTGGCTGGGTAAGTGAGGTTCCAATTAGTTTGCGCGAAGGCGGCAAATCAACAAAATCCGAACTCTTGCTCGAAGCAAATTACATCGAAACAATAGAGGAGGATTTTACAACGATAGAAATCTCAAAAGAAGAGGAAGAGCAAATCAAAGCGCTGGCAGCAGATCCTCAGGTGTATGAAAAATTGACTAAGAGTATTGCTCCAAGTATATACGGGCATGAAAAAATAAAAGAAGCTCTGTTGATGCAGTTTGTTGGTGGAGTGAGAAAAGAACGCCCAGACGGAATAATAACTAGAGGAGATATGCACGTTCTGCTCGTCGGTGACCCAGGCTCTGGCAAATCACAGCTCCTGAAGCGCGCAACAAAAATAGCGCCAAAAGCTCGTTACGTTACTGGCAAAGGAGTAACAGGCGCTGGACTTACAGCAGCTGTTGTAAAAGACGAGTTTCTCGGTGGCTGGAGTCTCGAAGCTGGTGCATTGGTTCTAAGCAACCGCGGCTTCGTTATGATTGATGAGTTGGATAAAATGAACAACGAAGACCGCTCAGCAATGCACGAAGCCCTTGAACAGCAGACAGAAAGCATTTCAAAAGCAAACATCCAGGCAACACTGCGCGCAGAAACAACTGTCCTGGCCGCTGGAAATCCAAAACTAGGGAGATTTAACCTAATGGAGCCTATTGCCCCTCAGATCGAATTGCCTCCTACCCTGCTCAATCGTTTTGATTTAATCTTTCCAATAAAAGACTTGCCAGATAAAGTAAAAGACGAAAAAATGGCTCGCCATATTCTTGGCTTGCACCAAGACCCCTCATTGACAGAACCAGAAGTTCAAACTGATTTGCTAAGAAAATTCATCGCTTATGTCAGACGAAAAGTTATGCCGAAAATAACGGATCAAGCTCTGGACGAAATTAAAAACTATTATGTGAAGATGCGCAGCCAAGGAGAGATCGAGGGCCAAGCTGCGCGCCCAATTCCAATTACCGCTAGACAATTAGAGGCGCTGGTAAGGCTATCAGAAGCTTCCGCAAAAATCCGCATGTCCGACAAGGTAACAAGACAAGACGCTAGAAAAGCAATTGAACTTCTTGAATATTGCCTCGACCAAGTTGCCCGTGACGAATCAGGAAGAATTGATATAGACACAATTACAACCACTATTTCAGCAACACAAAGGAACAAAATAATTGTCGTAAAAGATGCAATTGCTAAACTAGAAGATCAAATAGGAAAAACAATTCCAGTTGAAGATATAGTCAACATAGCAAAAGACCACGACATAGATAGAGAAGACGTAGAAGATGCAATTGAAAAACTAAAACGCGATGGTGATCTCTTTGAACCAAAACGAGGCTTTATCCGAAGAACTTAGAAAGCTGCCCAATAAAGTAACAGCAGCAAGAAAAAGGAACGCAGCACAAAAAACACTCATCAAACATATAAAAAACCCGCAAAATTTGCAAGAAACAGCGAGAGTAAAAATAATAGGAACAATGACAAACAAGCTAAACAGCAGCCAATTTCTAGTTGACGACGGAACAGGTCAAATTCTGATAAAAACATTCAACAGTACAAAGTTCTCGATAGGACACGCTGTATCAATAATAGGAAAGATATATTCATTTAACCCAGAAATCGGCTCAGAAAGCTTCATCGTAGCAGAAATAACGAAAGAAATCAAAAATCCCCTCTGGATAAAAGTACACCAACTAGAGAGCAAACCTCAAGAAGAAAAGAAGATACAAGATGAAACAAATTATAAACAGCTAAAACAAAACAAAAAAGACACGACTAAAGACATGACTGATAAGAAAAAAGAAGCGGAAGAAAGCCAACGAAACGCACAAACGCATGATACTATACACACAAGAGACCTCGCATCTCAGCGAAATAAATACGAAATAATAATAGAACTAATAAAAGAAATGGATAATGGAGATGGTGTATCAATTGAAAAACTAACTAAAAACCTTCAAAACAACGAAGCAGAAAAAATAATTGAGTCGCTAATAAGTAATGGAGAGATTTTTGAAATAGAGCCAGGAAAAATAAAAATTTTATAAATAAAAATTCTATAAACAAAATAAACTCAATAACAAATCCCATAAATAACAAAACAGAAACCAAAACAAACTAAAAAATTTAAAATTACTAAAATAACGCCTTAAAACAGCAACGGCGTAACATAAACTTCTAATATAGCTGCAAAAAATAATATAGCAACAGACAACAAAATAAGTTCAGCAACATCAAAAACCACTTTCTCCTTCCTTTCACTAAACAAATCATGCCTTACAATTGCCATTGAAATGATTCCGCCAGCCAAACCGCCGACAAAATAGGCTAAAATCTCAGGAATTCCATGCACAGCATACTTCAAAAATCCGATAGAAAAAACATGAAAATAAGTTCCTAAACCTACGAAACCCGCTGCCTGCGCATAAGAAGTAATTGTACCTCTTACAAAATTTCCAATAGCTGCTGCTATAACACTTGCATTCCAAGTAAGAATGAAAATCGCCCCCATTCCATATAAAAATGAAAATAATATAGAAAATACCAGTACCCTGACATTATTCAAAAAAATTCGCAAAAGCAAGCCCGATTGCACATCAGCAGAAACCGCGCTGCTGGATATATGATCATTTATCGCTGTAATCGTCTGTATCTGAGAGGAAAAAAGAGTATCCACCATGCTGCCTGGCAGCACAACATACCAAATCGCTAAACTTACAGTAACTCCCAGAAACAAAGCCAGCAAAAAAAGTAAAACCTTGGAGTGTTCCTTAAGCATGGCAATCTCTGTCTTTAACTTTACATCCGCTTCTTCTTCACCCTTAATAGTAAAGTAAAGTAAAGGCACAGTTGCAAGAGTAGTTAAAAAAACCATAAACATGCTTGAATATTCCCTAAAAACCCAAAAAGCAAGAAATAATCCAACGGTAGCGTAAACCGCCCCCAATAAAAACGTTTCCCAAGGCCTCTTCTTCGCTTCAGCAGGATTAACTATTTCTTCTAACACCATTCAAAACACCTTTTATGACAAATATGAAAGAACGATAGTTTAAATATCTTACTAACAAATGAACTCAAGCCGTCTTCAAACAACAACATTTTTATATAACCACAGCCAAAAACAAGAATAAAGTCAAAACCATCAATCAAAATGACAAACTACAATTACGAAGAGCTCTTGGAAAAAGCAGAAAAAGAACTGCCTGAAACGATTACAAATACTGAGAGGTTTAAAATAGAAAACATTAGGGGCCACATAGAAGGAAATAAAACAATTCTTATCAACTTCAAAAAAATAACGAAAGACATTAACCGCGAACCGGAACATATGCTAAAGTATATATTAAAAGAGCTTGCAACACCAGGCAAATTCGACGGAGACCGTACAATTTTAGGGGCAAAAGTTCCCGCCTCAAAAATAAATAAAAAAATCAAGCAATACATAAGCGAATACGTCCTTTGCTACGACTGTGGCAAGCCGGACACCCAGCTAATAAAGAGGGACGCGGCAACCTACTTGCGATGTAACGCTTGCGGCTCAGAGCACCCTGTAAAAAGCATCTAAGGAAAAAAATATTAAGTTACAAAAAACAAAAAAATTTGAATTAAATCTAAAGAATAAAAGCTCAAAAAGAATAAAAGTAAAAATAAATAAAAAACAAAAAATAAAAAGAATATGAATTAGATTGCGGCAATGATAGTAAAAACACACGAATCAAATGGAAAAAAGATTATAGCTATAACCGACTTAAACATTATAGGAAAAAAATTTGAAGAAAAAAACTTGCAGCTTGACTTAACTGCGGATTTCTACAAAGGGGAAGAAATGAATGAAGAAAAAATTGAAGCAATAATAATCAACACTTACGTAATACATTTTACAGGAAAAGAAAGTGTGAATTTTGGTATTAAACTGGGACTAATAGATAAAAAACAAATTATTAAAATAAAAAACATACCACACGCCGAAACATTAATTATTGGGGATTAACTAATTATTATATACCAAATAATACCAAATATTAAAACTAGAGATTAAAAATATACAACTGCAATGCCAAAATTACAAAACCGAACCAACGTGCGAAACACAAATCACGAAACCCAAACCTGTAATCCAGATTGCTTCTCTTTCTCCTTCCCAAACAAACCTTCAACCCTCCTCTTCGTAACTTCAATGGACTGTACTAAATAGCTTGGCAGATTGAATTCCTTCGCCAATTTAATGCTTGGCTCTAAATACTTTATTATAGAGCCCTCCGAAACAGTAAACAGCAAATTCCCTCCGCAAACGAGGCATTTGCCAATTAATGGCGGTCTTCTAAACTTCTCGTTGCAACTGCTGCACCTGAACTTCTGCATAGAAAACTGCCTTAAATTTCCTTTTATATCCTTCAAAAAATGCTTCTCAATTACCAAGCGAACAACGTCCTCAGCATCAACTGCCCTAATTTTAACTGCAAGCTCAACTTGACCCCGTAGCTTTTCTTCCATAGTTGGAATTGTCTTGTAAGCAGAACACTTTACCCCTAGATTAATATTGCTCAAATTATGTGTATACCCAAAGTTCTCATACTGCCTCTCCGTATTCAATCTATGTTTTATTTGGTCAACTTTAACTTCCCACGGATTTTTGTACTCTAAGGCGGACTCATAAAGTTGCAACGGATATCTCCAGACAACATCTAAACCGTGTGATTGATCATCAACTTCGCTAGGAATTAGTAGTGAGGTTAAAACTAGTGGACTATCCATTGTTTTCGCTCCCCTCTGATCAGGCAAATATTCCCTAGAAAAATTAATTAAAACATCAAGCAGCAAGCTAACACAGCACTCGTCCCCATCACAATCTCTTCTCAATCCAGCATGCCACAACGGATGCGCAAAACAGCCTTGCGTATCAGAAAAACCGACTATTCTTCCAACCATTCCTGCTGAAATATGTGGCGCCAGTCCAACAACTAAATGCCCAACTAAATCTTCTTCTTTCTCCAAATTATAATACGCAGGCAATCCATAAAGCCTAACAATCAGTTCGTCAATAAACTTGGAAACCCTGAACAAAACTTTCTTTGCTGACTCGTCAAGGGAGTTTTCATTTGAAGGAAGAATAACGTCCTGCGGCTTCAATTCGGCAATTTGCTCTGCTCCAACCAATT
>CAYJSO010000007.1:0-6084 GCA_964372795.1 uncultured Methanosarcinales archaeon | reverse complement strand
ATCTTTGTTATAACCAAGTTCCTTTAGTTTCTCAACACTGGTTCCAATCTCTTTCGGCTTAAAATGTGTAATTGGCAATTCAGTCATATCGTATCTGATAGTGCCGTCTTTATTGACATAGACGCTGTGCTTGGCTCTCAAAATTCCTTTAGCAATATGCTCAACAACGTGGTTTTTATTAGAGGTTCCTCTCACGCCTTTTATCAAATCAGGATAAGTACTAAATCCTAATTTGCTCACAGCATTATCAAAGTAAAACTTCACATCAAGAGCTTGTTTCTTAAACGAAACCTTATCGCCATGCTTACATTTCTGTTGCTCGCTTTCTCCACACTCAACACAAGAATAAATCTTATCAGCCAAGCTGTTGCATTTCTCACAAACACCATAAATTGTTTTTGCCTTGCAGCTCTTACAATAAAACACGGGGAACTCTGAATAAACTTTTCCCTTCTGCATGGCTGACTGAAAACTCCTTAACCTATCCCCTTCTCTTCCTACAGGAAATAAGATGTGTGGCTGCCCTTCCATCCTTCTCATCTTTGCTTTCTCTGGCCTTCCCATTCTCGCTCCAATAAAAGTTCCCGCTTTATCTCTAATAACAAAAGGGGTAATCAAATTAATTATATTAAGAACACCCAAATTGGAACCAGATTTGTTTTCACCAGGATTTTCGCTAACTAAACTTTCAACCCTACTTTTAACTTCACTTAAGCTACCCATACTCAAACAAGCATCAATGCATTTAGCATCATCTTTAGAAATCACGACAAACTCATTATTCACAACATTGTGCTCAACTCCTAAAACTTCAAGTGCCCTTTTTGCTTGCTGACTGGCAGTAGAACAAGGCAGTACAATTTTTTCAATCCCCCTCTCGTTTGTCTCAATCCTCGCTTCCCCAAGCCACCCAAGCAAAACAATTAAATCTTTATAATCAATACAGCGCCAAAAATAAGTAAACCTTGGGTGCAATGGCACCTTCAACCTATCTGAAAATAACTTTGATTGCTCAAAGCTTACGCTGGTTTCATTTGGATTCTTTAGCAGCTCTTCAACAAAATCCTTGCTAACTTCAACAAAGTCAGCTAACTTATCAACATCTAACGTTCCAAATAAATTTACTGTTGCTTTTTCAACCTCCTGTACCCACCACTCTTCGCAATATCCTACCGGAATTAGTTTGTGCCCGCTCTCATAAAAATCCCCATAAGAAACCAATATGTCGCCAAGATAGATTATTTCCGCAACCTCGCCGATCAAGCTCTTCACATCGCTCGCTCCCCACAGCTTAACAACTGAGCCGTTTTTCAACTTGACAATCGAACCTTCGATTGAGTCACAAGGTGTTATTGCTGCTGCCTTCCCTGGCCTCTCAACTTTAAGCTGCGTCCCAATCGCAACGTATCTATTCAGCAAAGCCATTGTTACAGGATGTATGCTCGCAGCAGAAAACCCAGAAACTCTTGTTCTGCCATACCTTAGCCTAAACCCACCTTCCCTTAATGGATGCCCCAGCACAGGCCTGCCAGCCACTATATCTGATATATAAGTATAATTAGGAGTCAAACCCGCATCCACAACACCTACACTGCCACCTTCCGCACCACCATTGCTCGTCTTCTCTGCACTTGCAACATCCGCCGCTCCAACCTGTAGTTTTGCTTTCATAATTTTCTGCAACCCGATAAATTCCTCAAGAAAGCTCCACTTCAACCCAAAATCTTTTGCCCACGTTGACAACCTCTTCCATAGCTTAGGTGCCTTTTGTGCAATTCCCTCGGCTAAAACTAAACACGCTCCTCCCCTTAATCTGTTCGTCTCGATTCTTGCCAAATCCTTATAGTTGGAAACTTCCTTTTGCTCAGTGGGCTCACCAGTAATCTCAACAGCAACATTCCTAATCAAAAATTTAATTTCATCATCACTCGGAAAATATTGCAGGTTCTTTGCATCATGATAATCATGTATTTCACTTATATAACGATTTATCTCATCTTCATTAGGATCATAAACATCCAAACCAACACAAATCCTAATATAGTCAGCTAATATAACAGAAGTCGCAGCTGCTGTTCCTCCAGCCCCCCTTATTGGCCCAGCGTAGTACAAAGCCAAGTACTCCTTGCCATCTCTCCTTTTTTTAATCTTCGATCCAACAAAACCTTCAAGCGGAGCTGCAACTATTCCCAAAGTTAAATAAGCAAATCCGACTCTAATGGCAGCCTCAATTGCTTCCTCCCTGTTGTTAAATTTGCAAAACTTTCCTCTCGCAACTTCCTCTCCAATTCTAAGCGCAACCCTCCAGTCAAGTAACTCATATTCTTGCTCTAATTCCTTAATTCTTTTTGTAAGCAATGGATTAGCTAACTGTGGCATTACAGAAGAAATCAGCCCAGTTACTCTCTCAGCCATATCCACTGCTAATGGCACTTCAACAGCTAAACTCGGATCGTATCCAGTTGCTCTCGCTCTGCTCGCGACTTCATACGCGCGCTTAGTTTCTCTTTGCAAACTTTCAAAATACTCTTGCAACCCTTTGCTCGCAATTATCATCTTCTCACATCACCTCGCTATCATCAGCAAACTTCAAAATCTTCGGTTCCATTGTACTCAAATTAATCGCGGGCACTCTCGCTGGTTGTGGCTTGTGCCCAAATTTTTCTTGGTAAGTTGTTTTCCCCTGCCAACATGAACCGCTAATCAAAGCAATTCCTCTATAATTCCCAACAAGGGAATAATGAATGTGGCCCGTCGCAAATATATCTGGGATTGTTGTTATAACAAGCGGGTCAGTCTCAGTATCAGGAAAATGTAATGTTGACTCGTGATCGGGCGCCAAATGTCTCCTCTTCAACAAATACTTCATTATCAAATCCGCTCTCTCGTAACCGCTCTTTCTCCTCTCCGGATCCCAGTTTCTAATGGAATCTACGCTTGCAACATAATGGTCAAAACAATAACCATGATAAATCAAAACGTTAAGCCCCTCAAAACCACCCTTAGCGTGTATATTTACAAGCGCAGGATTGCTAACTATCGTAATATTGGGTATCTCATACAAAGGAGCAGCAAAATCAGGATCCAGCAATGGCTGCGGCTCAGACATTCTAACTGCATCGTGATTCCCAGGACAGACAATTATCTTAATTTGTTTGGGAATTTTTCCTATCAGCCTGGCAAACTCTCTGTACTGCTCATAAATATCCTTAATAGCAAGCTCATTATCTTGTCCAGGATAAACCCCGACACCATCAACCAAATCACCAACAATGAAAATATAACCTACCTTCTTTGCAATCTCTTTTTGTGCTTCGCTGCCAGACCTGCCATTAATCCACTTCAAAAACCTGTTAAACTCCTTGCCTAAAAATAATTTTGATCCTACATGCACATCAGATAAAAACAAAGCATAGATATCGTCTGGTGCTTTCTTAATCTCTCTATCTGGGGGCACGTCTGGCCAAATTAAATTATTTGCAAAAATTATTCTCTCGCCGCTAACACCGACAACACCAACAACTTCATCATAAACTATATCCTTAGCTGCGGAAAACAAATCTGGCTTGTTCTTATTAACAAGAACATTCATCCTTCCAGTGGGGTCTTCAAGTATTAACATTATATTCCCGTTTTTCGTCTCAGCTTTCTCAACTACCATTCCGATTATACTTACGTTCTCCTTTGCTTGCCTCTTCAAAACCCTGCTGATAGAAATAACCCCATGTAGCTCCATCCTCCCTTTTAATATTTTCTCGAGCAATTTATAACGGTTATTAAAATACTGTACAAAATCTGTCACATCGTGTTTCTTGGGTGATTTATCATAACTAAACAAAACATTCACGCTAGTAAAAGGCACAGCCCCAACACTTGCCTCAATGCTTCCTAATGAGCTCTCGGCTGCTGACACAGAACCAGCGACAGAACTTTGCAAGGCGCTTTCAGCAAGTAAATGCTTTCCAAGAAAATACTCGAGATACTTCAAATAACCTGCAGCCCTTCCCCGTTCATAATGCGTCCTCAACCTATCAAGTTGGAACCAGTCTACTTGGTGCCTGTTCCTTAATAACTCCTTAACATCATTCGTCAAAACTAACATATCGTGAGGCAACTCATTGTCTATTGCGCTCACTTTCACTAAAACCTCACTATCGCCAAAAACATCAGGCCCCAATAAAACTCCTCGCAATAAAAATTGGCCTACAATCTCCTGAAAAATCCCATTACCAATCCCGCTAATCGTGCCAACCTTGTTTTCTTCCATCTTTATTTCCTTTCACTTCAACAACGTAAACTAAATTAACTGGCCAACAAATCAACCAATCAACCAATCAAAGTTCCAGCGACTTAACTAAAAGTTCTTTCATTCTAGGAACTGTTGTTTTTGATATAGCTAGCGAAACATCTTTTGTTCTCCCGTATCTTCCCTTAGATATAACTTTTGCTTGTATTATTCCGAGCATATCCAACTCAGCAATAATATCTGAAACTCTTCTTTGAGTCAATGGCCTTAACTTTATCTGCCTGCAAAAATTCTCATAAACCCCATAAATTTCTCCAGTAAACACTGCACCCCCCTTAGCAGCAAGGCTTAATACAGCATACAAAACGAGCTGGAACTGTTTAGGTTGATTTACTGTTATATCCAACAACCTATCCCTTTCAATCTTGTCCTCGGCTTCATCAAGATGTTTTATCTCGACATACTGGCAGCCTTTTCTCTCAGCAACTTCCCCAGCAACCCTAAGCAGCTCTAAAGCCCTTCTCGCATCGCCGTGCTCTCTCGCAGCATACGCAGCACACTTCTCAATAATGCCTGGCTTCAAAGCTGCATCCCTAAACGCTTTTTTTGCTCGCTCTCTTAATATGTCCTGCAGCTGCAAAGCATTATATGGAGTGAAAAGAAGTTCTTCCTCAGACAAACTGCTTTTAACTCTCGCATCCAAATTATCCACAAAAACCAGATCGTTTGAAATCCCCACAATACAAAGTCGCGCTTTCTTTAGTTCGCTATTTATTCGAGTTAAGTTATATAGAATGCCATCCCCCGCCCTTTTAGCAACCTGATCAACTTCATCTAAAATCAAAACGACAACCCAATCTTCACTATCAAGCGCCTCATAAAATATAGAGTAAACTTGGTCAGTTGGCAGCCCCGTCGGAGGAATCGCCTTTCCAAATTCTCTCGCCAGCTGCGCAATCAGCCGATACTCAGTGTCCGCAATTTTCCTTAACTTACAATTTACATAAATTATTTTCAGTTTTATGTTGTTCTTGCCAGCAACTTTAAGCATACTTTCTGCCACGTTCCTCGTCACAAGCGTCTTTCCTGTTCCCGTATTTCCATAAACGAAAAGGTTTGAGGGTCTTTCCATTTTTAATGCAGGAGCTAAAATAGCAGCAACCTCCTTCATTAACTCGTCTCTATGCATAACCGCTTCAGGAACATGGGCCGACTGCAAAACCTTTTTATCAGAAAATATGTGGTTATTCTTCAAAAAATTTTCAAAAAATATATCAACCTTTTGTAAAGCCAAACACCAACACCCCCATTTCCGATGGAAACTTTCCAAAGGAAAAATCATCTTGCTTATAAACAAAATCAAACGGGAAAGTGCCTATCCTAAAATATATGTTCTAACAAATATAATCTAATATATAATATAATATCATACACTATAATAATGTCGTCTTATCTATATTATTTTCAATATTGAAATTAATAACAAAAATAAATAAATAACAGCACACAATACACAACACACACAACAAACTAAAGCAAACAAACCAACAACGACGACACAAATTAAACAACACGAAAACTCTACACGAAACGCAGGGGCCAGTGTAACAAAAAACACAAAAACAAACAACAACAAAACCCAAAAACAACAATAATAAGAACAAGAAAACGACGCAAAACAAAAAACAGACACAGACCCACACAACACACCCACTTACACGAAACCTTTATTAAGAATAAATCTTTCTTACCTTTCTTAGAGAAGAGGTGAAGAATAATGGTGCTTACTGCTTCAGAATACGCCTTGGCTGTTATAATTGGCGTTCTTGCTGCGATTG
>CAYJSO010000006.1:7616-15486 GCA_964372795.1 uncultured Methanosarcinales archaeon | reverse complement strand
GCCGGAAAGAATATGGCATAAAGATCTGGTGGAAGAGCACAGGCGCGAATTATACAGAGAAGCATATATTCTGCAGAACTTCATCAAGCAGTGGTTCAAGCTCAAGCGCTACCTGCCTTACGAAGAAGTCGAGCTCTTCTATCCATCAGAAGCTTATCCAACATACACCAAAGGCGAATAATTTAAAAACCATCGTCTTATTTTTCTTTGCATTGCCTCTGTAGCTCAGTGGCTAGAGCGTGTGACTTGTAATCACAAGGTCGGGGGTTCAAATCCCTCCAGAGGCTTTTTTAAAAAAGATGAAACCCCTCACCCTCGCAATCATCGCAGCAAAAGAAGCAGGCTCTTTACTGAGAAAAAACTTCAAAAAGCATCATTTTGTCAGAGAAAAATCTCCAAAAGATCTTGTCTCAGAAATGGACAAGCGCGCAGAAAAAATAATAATCTCAAAAATAAAGAAGCACTTCCCGACTCACAGCATCCTCTCAGAAGAATCCGGATTAAAAAAACGAGACTCAGAATACGAATGGGTTATTGATCCTTTAGACGGCACAACAAATTACACAATCGGCAGCCCTTTCTTCAACGTTTCAATTGCATTGTTAAAAAACAACGAACCGATTGTAGGCGTAATTTACTCTCCAATAACAGACGACCTTTATTATGCTCAAAAAAACAAAGGCGCTTTCCTCAACGGAAAGCGTATTGGAGTTTCAAACAAAACTCAGTTAAAAAAATCCTTGATCGTTTTCTGCCACAGCCCTAAAAAAAAAGACATAAGCAAAATAATAAAAATCTTCACAAAAATAAAGCCTTTAGCTAGAGACTTCAACCGCATGAGAGCAGCAGCTTTAGAGCTTGCTTTAATCGCAGCTGGCAGAATAGAAGCAATAATGATAGTAGGTACAAAACTCTGGGATGTTGCTGCTGGCTCATTATTAGTGCAGGAAGCTGGCGGCAAAGTCACAAACTTTAAAAACAAGCCTTTCACTTCTAAAGATAATTGCTTCATCGCTTCAAATAAAAAACTACATAATAAATTGTTGAGGTTAATAAAATGAACATCGTTTTTTTAGGCGCGCCAGGCACAGGCAAAGGCACAATTGCTTCACGATTGGCTAAAAAGTATAATTTTACCCATATCGCTCCAGGCGATTTATTTAGAAAAGAAGTAAAAAAACAAACTGCTTTAGGCAAAAAAATAAAATCAATAATGGAAAAAGGAATTCTTGTACCAGATGAAGTTACAAATAAATTAGTTAAAAAAAATATAAAAAGAAATAATATTTTTGATGGCTATCCAAGAAACCTAGTTCAGGCAAAAGCATTAGACAGCTGCGTTAAAGTTAATGCCGTAATCTTATTCAAAATGTCAGAAAAACAGATAATTGCTCGCTTAGCAGGCAGAAGAACGTGTCCAAACTGCCAGGCAATCTACCACATAAAAAACATCAAGCCAAAAATAGCAAATATCTGCGACAAATGCGGAGCAAAACTAATCCAAAGGGAAGACGACAAGCCAAAAACAGTTAAAAAGCGCTTCCAAGTCTACAAGAAGCAAACCGCTCCTTTAATCAGCTTATACAAAAAACGCAGAATTCTGAAAACAATCGACGCTTCCAAATCGCCAGAGCATGTTTACAACAATATAAAAAAACTACTCAACCTCAAATAAACTCTTCACAACAATCGTTGCATAACTCCCTTTCTGCAGTTTAAATTTTATTTTAACTTTTTTTCTGCCTTTGTTCAAATCATCCTCATCAATAGAATAGCCAAAATCATCAACATCGACAACCAAATCCCTTTCATTCCCTTCAACGCTCATCTCTGGAATTTTTCTTATTATAAAATCTCTCAAAGTTATTTTCTCTTTTTTCAATATCTCATTATAAATCGTTTCAATTTCTTTATCTTTAAACTCCGTACCAAACCCCGCAATTGGAATTTTTTTATTCTCCGCTTCATTTATATCTAATGGAAAAACAAACTGCCCCAAGGAATAATCGACGCTTTTATTTTTTTTATATTTCAATAATAAATAAGCGCCAACAGCCTCATTCCATAAAAAGCTCTGGTAAGCGTGCACAAACATCAGCAAAATCTTCCTTGGCACCAGCCTCAAAGCCCCGACAAAATCAGTTTTATTTTTAATCAAATACTCTTTAACCTTTTTGTTATAATCTCCTTTCCCATCCGCAACCACATTAGCAGCATTCTCAAACTCCCCTTTAACAATAGCCCTTCCAACCTCAACATTCACTTCAGAAAACCTCTGCTCATCGAAATAATTTATTGTTTTAATTTTGTTTTTATTGTCTTTTATTTTATCTATAAAATTATCAATCTCCTTTTCATTCAGATCCCTTACAACTATTTCAAATTCATTTCCAATCAGATCACCAAGCGAAACCGGCTTATCCCCATAACCCAAAAACTCCAGCCAAATATCCCTAAACCTTAACTTCTCAATTCTTTCCTTACCGGCTCCAAACACAGAACAAACCTGCTCAGTAACCGCAAATTTGTCTTTATTCCCTGCAAACCCAAACTTCTTAGCGCTTACTTTCAAAGCATCAGCAACTTCATTAATTGCATCGATTGTATTAAAATCCCTCTTCTTTAAAATAAAATAACAAAACTTCCCAGAACCCTTAGCATCCACATTATTAATCTCCTTTACAAAAAAATCTTCTGGCAATTGTTTTATTTTAGCCATTTAAAATTATTTTCTTTATTTTTTAACAGCAGTAACATATATTTCTCTCGGATTATAACCCCTTGTCCATCTGGTAACATCACCTAGAGTCTTTCCCGTATTTACGATATCATCAACAACAACCACTCGCTTTCCTTCAATTTTTCTTTCGGCATAATCGTCAGGCGCAGCTTTTGGAAGAAGCACACCTCTGTCACAATGCCTAATTCTTGAATATCTAACAATTAATAAATCCGGTTCTCCAAGAACACTTTTCGCAATAATTCCTGGCTCTATTGCACCGCTTCCAATAGCTACAACCGTATCAAAATCGCCCTGTCTTTTTCTAGCAGCAATCATTCTATGCATAAATGCGCACACATCCACTTGCATTTCCCTGAGTCTTCTATCGCTATAATCTTCAAGCTCACCAAACTGCATATACGTTTTCCAATGCGAGTGCACAATCTCCTTTACTTTATGAAGAGGCACAGCATCTCCTCTGTAAAATGGAATGAGTATTCCTTCAAGTCCTTCAACCAATGCATCTAGGGCAGCTTCTTGTTTTGTCCAAACCTCGCTTTTCTCACTATCCAAAACTTCTCTGCCAACCAATCCATTCAGGTAATTCCTTGCAGCAAAAAGCAAGCTCTCTTTAACATCTCCTCTATCTTCAGCAGCAAAAAATTGTAACAAAAGCTGGGGTAAATTAAGATCTACTCTAGGGCAAGGTGCATTCCTAATCATTGCATTTACTTCACTTGGAACACGCCTTAACCACCCATACAAAGTACTACTCGACAAAGCTACATCTACAATTACTTTAGCGTCTTCTCTTACAGCTCCTGTACTAATAGCCTCCAAGCTCATAAAACAATCCCCAAATCACCATTTTATAAACCTTACGGAAATCTTTGATTTCCTAAGGTGCCAGAAACCGATGGTTTCTAAGCACCTTCCGCAAAAACCAGCTTAACTTATCGTCTTACAACTCCCTCTCTAATCGCCTGCTTCCCAACAGCCAAAGCAACAACTTTTGCAGCTTTCCTGTCAAGCGCATCCGGTAAAATTCTGCTTTTACCAATTCTTTTCACATAACTAGCAAGCGCTTTCGCAGCCGCAATCTTCATTCCCATAGTAACTTTAGTTGCACGAGCATCCAGCGCCCCCCTGAAAACTCCCGGAAAAGCCAAAACATTATTTATCTGGTTTGCAAAATCACTTCTTCCAGTTCCAACTACTGCTGCACCAGCTCTTCTCGCAACACCAGGCATCACCTCAGGAACTGGATTTGCAAGCGCAGACACAATCGCTGTCTTATTCATGCTTTTAACCATGGTAGAATTAACAATCCCTCCAACAGAAACCCCAATAAACACATCCGCATTTTTCATAGCATCCGCCAAGCTTCCTTTTAAGTTATTTTTGTTTGTTATTCTGGCTAATTCTCTTTTTTCTTTATTCAGGTTTTTTCTTTCTTTGTTTATTATTCCATCACTATCAACCAGAATCAAATCTTTAACTGGCTTGCAGAATTTTTTACTAACCCCAACACACTTTAACATCTTCGCAATAGAAATCCCGGCAGCACCCGCCCCGCTTATCACAACACTAACATCTCCAATCCTCTTCTTAACAACCTTCAGCGCATTCCACAGCGCAGCTAGCACAACTATTGCAGTCCCATGCTGATCATCATGAAACACAGGAATCCCTATGCCTTGCAGCTTTCTTTCAACAGAAAAGCATTTCGGCGCAGCAATATCCTCCAGATTAATCCCTCCAAACACAGGCGCAATGTTCTTCACAATATTTACAATTTCACCCTCATCTTGCGTCCGCAAGCAGATTGGAAAAGCATCTACATTAGCTAATTCCTTAAACAAAACACACTTCCCTTCCATCACCGGTAAAGCAGCCTCCGCTCCTAAATTCCCCAAACCAAGCACCTTACTTCCATCGCTCACAACAGCTACAGTATTCTGCTTTAAAGTATAATCATAAACCTTCTTTTTATCCTTCGCAATCGCAATACTAACACCCGCAACCCCCGGCGTATAAGATAAGCTCAAGTCTCTTTTGCTTTCTACTTTAACTTTAGAAACAACTGCCAACTTCCCTTTCTTCTTTTTATGCAATGCTAGCGCAGCTTTATAAACGTCCATCAGTGCTAAATCTTTAGGATAACTATTTAAATATTGTCTTTACCCATAATCCAAGTGGACCTGTAGCGCAGCTTGGACTTGAGAAAAACAACTCAGCAAAAAGCGCGAAGCACTCCTAATGCTTAGGTCGGGGGTTCAAAATTGACTATGTTCAAAGAAAATCCCCCCAGGTCCGCCTTTACTATGCCATCATTTCCTTTACAACAAGCATTGCACGTCTTTAAAACAAGTCTAAAGCTGAAAAGCTCTGGAATAAAACAATACCCAGGCAACGCAACCCAAATCTGCAGCCAAATAATCAAAGACTGCTTTAACGGCCAATTCTTCCAGACAAGCACAACGCACTTCCCTCAATTCTGGACTCGCGATTTTGGCTTCTGCACAGCTTCATTGCTCAAATTAGGTTATAAAGATGAAGTAAACAAAACACTAAATTATGCTTTAAACATCTTCTCAAAACACAACAAAATAACAACAACAATCTCATTAAACAACAAGCCCTTTAACTTCCCAACTTACGCTGTTGACTCACTGCCTTGGCTTACTCACAGCTTGACCTTAATTAAAAATAAAGAATTAATAACTAAATACAAACCTTTCCTAGAAAAAGAAACTAAAAAATTATTCAATATAGCAGTTAATCAGCAAACCGGCTTAGTCAAGCCAAAACACTTCTCCTCAATCAAAGACTTCGCAATAAGAAAAAGCTCCTGCTACGACAACTGCATGCTTGCTTTCCTCTCAAACAACTTAAATAAATTAAAACTAACAAATCCTTTAAGGCAATTCAGCTACAAAAAACTAATTGCAGAAAACTTCTGGAACGGTTCTTTTTTCTACGATGATTTAAACAAATTAAATTACATTGCATCAGATGCCAACATCTTTCCTTTCTACTTAAATATAATAACTAATAAAAAAATGTTAAGCTCTGCAATAAACAGCATGCAAAAAGCAAACCTCGACAAGCCTTTCCCAGTAAAATACACTCAACGCTCATCACCGATAAAATTCATCTGGTCAGAAATCTTCATTAAAAACTACGAATTAGATTCAATTTGGATGCACATGTCTCCTTTTTATTTAAATTTATTAAAACGAGTTGATAAAAAACAATTTAATATGCAGTATAACAAACTGACAAAAATCATCGAAACCTATAAAAACTACCTTGAAGTTTTCAGCAATAATGGCAAACCATTTAAAACATTGCTTTACCACGCCGACCAAGGCATGCTTTGGGCAGCGAATTACCTAACATTAAAATGATCTCCATAATCATCCCGGCCTACAACGAGGAAAATTACCTGGAAAAAACTCTGCAAAGCATAGAAGACCAGCACTTCATGGACTATGAAATAATTGTTGTTGCCAATGGCTGCACAGATTCAACAATACAAATTGCAAAAAAGCACGCAGACAGAATTTTCAGCATCAATGTTCCAAACACAAGCTTGGCAAGAAACATAGGCGCACAGCATGCAAAAGGCGATATTTTAATTTTCTTAGACGCAGACACTAGGTTAGCAAGTAACGCATTGGAGCAGATTCAATCCCAATTCTCACAGCATGATGCAGCCGCAACCTTGCACGGCCATCCGAACACCCCAAAATTAAGGTACAAACTTTTATTGGAATTAAAAAACCTATTAAACGCAACAAAGCTTCACACAGGCAGCTCCGGAGTCATAATCACGCACAAACACATCTTCAGCAAAATCAACGGATTCAACCAAAGCTTAAAAATAAAAGAAAACAGCAACTTCATACATAAAGCAAAGCAGCTTGGCAATTACAAAATAATAAAAAACACGCAAGCTATAACTTCTACCAGACGCTATGAACGCTGGGGCTTGCTTAGAACAACTTTATTCTGGCTTATCGGCAACTTCACATACAAAGGCAATTACGAGCCAGTAAGATAACTTCAATCCAATTTAAATCTATCCAAACCTATTTAAATACCCCTTCTCTATTAAACCTATGCCTAAAGACAAATTCATTTTAGTCAGCTTGGAAGAAACAAAAGCAAAGCAGTTGGCTGAAGTCATAACAAACCCAACAAGCAAGCGCATCTTAAACTATTTAACAGAACACGAAGATGCAACAGAAACCAAGCTTTCACAGGAACTTTCTATTCCATTGCCAACTACACATTACAACCTGCAAAAGCTAAAAGAAGCTGGCTTAATAGCAGTGGAAGAATTCCATTACAGCAAGAAAGGCAGAGAAGTTGATCACTACAAGCTGGCAAGCAAATACATTATAATTGCTCCAAAAGAAACTCGCGGCTTAAAGACAAAATTGCGCTCAATCTTGCCAGTTGCTTTATCCATCGCATTTATCAGTACAATAATTCATTTCACCCAAAAATTTTACTCAGCAGCAAAGCCGGCAGCAATGGAAGCAGCCAGTATATTAACTGTAGAAGAAGCTCAGGATATGGCAACAAAAGGCATCGCAATGCAAGCCCCATCAGCGCAAAACATAACTAAAGCAGCTCAAACAGTAACAGCAGAACCAAGCCTTGCTTTATGGTTCCTGCTCGGCGGCTTAGTCGCATTAGCTTTATACACGTTAATAGCTTTAATTAAAAAGGATTAAATTCGCAGAAATAACTTCAAATCAACTTAAAGCTTACTGTTGTATATAAATAAAAGATTGCCTTTACCATATTAAGCTTAAAATTATAAACCAAAACATCTGAAAGATGTTGGGGTTATAAACTCAGAGAGTTTATAAAAATAAAACAATGGAGGAACTCAAAATGAACAAAACAAAAACAATATTTGCATTATTAGCATTAACAGCGCTTCTACTGCTGTCTGCATGCGTAGAAGACAAAGACAAAAAAACAATCGACTCAACCGGAACATCAACACTAAAAGTTGCTCCAGACGAAGCAATTGCATACATTACTATTGAAACTTTAGACAAGACAGCAGCAGCTTCAAACAGAAAAAACAACGAAATAGCAGAAAGAGTTAAAGATAAGATCTATGCTTTA
>CAYJSO010000006.1:0-7606 GCA_964372795.1 uncultured Methanosarcinales archaeon | reverse complement strand
ACTACAACACATATGAAGACATCGAGTGGACACAAAACGGAACAAGATCAAAAGGCTTCAAAACAATCCATTCATTAAAAGTAACGACTAAAGACTTCGATAATGTTGGAGACATAGTTGACGCAGCTTTAGGCGCAGGCGCAACCAGAGTTGACAGCATTAACTTTGACATTAGCGACGCTAAGCAAAGAGAAATGAAAAAACAGGCGCTTACAGAAGCATCCAAAGACGCGAGAGACAAGGCAGAAGCTATTGTCAGCGGCGTAGGAGCAAAAATAACTGGAATAATCTCAGTCAGCGAAGTAACCTATGACTACATTCCTTACCCATTGTATGAAGTAGCAGCAGAAGCAAGAGGCGGCAGCACAGAGCTCCTGCAAAAAACCGTTGGCACAGAGATTAATCCGCAGAAACTGGAAGTGACTGCCAGTGTAAAGGTTACTTTTGAGATAGAATGATCTCAACCAAAATATTTTTTCTTTTTCTAACTTTATTAACTTTATTTTTAGTAAGCTGTTATTCTCCTCCAGAACAGGAAACAAACAACATTGAATCAGAAAACCAAGAATCTCCTTTAATAGTAAAATTCTATTTACCCAAACCAAACTCTCATTTCGTTACAGGGCAATTCTGCCGAGCCATCCACGGCCCTGGTTATTGCATCGTAAACATAAACAGCCCAGAACTAAGAGAATTCTCTGAAAACAACAAATTAATCTCTTATAGTTCACCAAGTTTATTAAAGTTCGATTATTTCATCTCGCATCCCAAATACGGAGTTATAACAAACGAAAGATTAGAATACGAAATTATTCCAAACATAAACATCACCTTAACAAGCAGCTTAGACGGCAGCCTTGATCCAGACAGAGGATTAACACCAATAGAAATAGCAATGGGCGACCAAAGCAAAGGCACGCACACTTTAACATATGCAGTTAAAATAGACGACAAAGTCTTCACAGAAAGCACAACAATAACTATTGAATAATTACCTTACCTTCCTCTCCTCCTTCATCCCTCCATGCCCCTGCAGCAGCTCGCTTAACATCTCAGAAATAATTCTTCCGCTTGCTTTTCCCTTCAATCTTTTGACAGCAATTCCCATCAGCGCAGCAAAAGGCGCCCCAGGATTCTCTTTTATTATCTTTACCAGCTCAGCATGTAGCTCCTCCGTTCCTAAACTTTCATAATAATCAAGACTAAACTTGCCTTTAGCAATGTCAATCAATACATCTAACATAACATCTTTGTGTATCTTACCTTCATTCAACAGCTTAAACACTTTCCTTAGCTCATCATCATTTATCTTGGAAACATCAACATTATAATCCCTTTTCAGCTCAGTAATTTTCCCAACCAGAACTTCAGCAATATAACTCGCCTTTATCTCGCGGTGCAGCAGCACAAGCTCCTCAAACAGCTCTGCCTTATCACTTTTAGCGATATTCTCAGCTAACTCAACCGTTAAACCATACCCTTTTACATATCTCTCAACTTTCTTCTCAATCAGCTCTGACAATTTTACTTCAGAAACATCCGGCACAATTAGCGGAATATCGGTCTCAGGATACATTCTCGCAGCCCCCGGCATCGGCCTTAAATATGACGTTGTACCATCTTCATTTGCCTTCCTCACTTCGCTTGTCACTCCTTTCAAAGCCTCTTTAACCCTTTCAAACACAGCCTTCAGAGCTTTAACCGCCTTCTCCTTAGCATCCGCAACAATCACATAAGCATCCTCATGTAAATTTACCCCCAGCGAATCTTCAACTGCGCAGCAAACTCCAACATCCAGCCCATACTTGCCAGGATTATTCCTGTCATACTCATCAGAATGAATAATGCCCCCCACATTAGCAATTACCTTTGCCCTCTCGCTCAGCTCTGTTCCAAACCTTTTCCCACCAACTTCCTTCCCTAAAATTCCTTTAAACCCAGGCAGCGCTAATCCAAGCACAACTCCTTTATTCTTTATCGCGTTAACTGCAATTTTTACATTGCTGTCTTTAAACACCCCGCTTAGCTCCTTAACTTCAAATTTTAATTTTATATTTTTCTTATTCAGCTCTTGCATTATCTCCAGCAGTTTAATTTGTCTAACAACTTCATTCTCAACCAGCTTTGGCAGCAGCTTTAGCTCCTGCGCCCCTTTTATCTCAACTCTGGCTCCTTTAGCAACGCTCACATTCACATCCTGCCTTATCGTTCCCAATCCTCTTTTAACTTTCCCTGTGCTCCTTAAAATCATCCCAAGCTTCTCAGCAACCTCCAAACACTGCATCGGGCTTTTAATGCTGGCATCTGTTCCAATCTCAATAAGGGGAATTCCTAACCTATCCAGCCTATACGCAACTTCCCCAGAATTCTCTTTAATTATCCTCGCAGAATCTTCTTCCAGGCAAACACCAACAACTCCAACATTCCCTTCCTTCGTATCAACCACCCCATTCCGAGCAACCAGCGCAGTCCTCTGAAATCCGGCAGTATTGCTCCCGTCAACTACTGTCTTGCGCATCACTTGTATAACATCAACAACTTTAGCTTTCAAAAGCATAGCAGCTTCAAGCGCAACTTTCAAAGCCTCTTTATTTAGCATCTTTGGCGGCTCTTCATCCAGCTCAACCAAGCATGTTGTGTCATTATATCCTTCATAAACAAAATGCCTTCCTTTCAGCTGCTCATACTCAGCAGCAACATCAACCTCCCCCCTTTCGCCTGCAACTGCCCTCAACTCCCTTTTAACAAAAAAATCAGGAGCATCCTCCCTAAGCAAACTCGGACAGTTACAGAACAGTTTATTACTCTCTAATTGCTGGTGAATCTCCAACCCGCACTTCAACCCAACTTTTTCATAATCCATACTCCTTAAACTCTTTTATTTCTTTAAATAACTTTCGTATATTAAAAAGCAACATCATATAGTCAACTTAAGCGCCAAAGCGCGCAGTGCCATTTGTTTGCGCATGAGCTTGACTACTCGTAAGACGCTTAACGGAACTCTTTTTCTTTAAACAAAATAAACAGAAATACAAATAAATTAATAATCAAAAAAAGAGCGAATGCGCAGGCACAGCGCTTTGGCATCGTTCTTGACTTAACCACGTAATACTAAAATATATAAACCACAAAAAACTCCTCCGCATAATGTCGCATCACTACTCAAAAAGAAAAATTGATATTGCTATTATTGTCTTTCTGGTTTTTCTCCTCGCATTTCTCGTTTCAGTAGATCCTACGGGCGGCATCCAGGGCTTATTCATAACAGAACCAAGCCGGCTAAGTATAAACGACATAAAAATAACAGAAGTCGCATGGCACGAACACAACAACCCAACCAACGACTTCAACGAATTCATTGAGCTTTACAACCCAACCGGCAATCCAATCAGCTTAAACAATTACTACATCACAGACAAAGACGACTTTATTTTCAAATTATCTGGCTTCACAATCCCGGCTTACTCATACTTCCTAATAGCAGATTACTCTCCAAACGGCTTAGCCCCAGATTACAGCACAGCTCAAAACCCAGGCGCTTCATTTACATCAAACAACCCAGTTACAGGCTTAGACTTAGACGAAGAAGGCGACGACATTTTCCTTTACAAAGGCGACCCAAAACAATCAGGCTCAATTAAATTAGACGCAGTTGCTTACTACAAAACAGCAAGTGGCTGGGAAGTTGAAACCGAAAACGACGACGAAACAAAGCTAATTTACACAAACAACGACAACACCTATGGTTCATTCGAAAGGCTCTGGCCAACTTCAGACACAAACACAAAAGACGATTGGCATCTCCTGTCACCAGCAGAAAGCAGCCCTTCAACCTCACAAACATACTTCTTCACAAACTACGACAGCGACTATGCTTTAAGCGACTGGGACGAAACAACTTGCCATTACACTTACTGCACAGACCCAACTAACACAGACACAGACAACGGCGGCACAGACGACGGAACAGAAATTTTCATTTGCAGGACTGATCCAACCAACAGTAATGATGATAAAGCTTGTTAATATCTGTTAATTATCTCAATAAAAAGCACTTATAAAAATTCCTAAGGTATAAAATCATAAACATCATCAATGTAATTTATGCTTTCTGGCCTGTGCTCAAGCCTCAAGCCAACCCTTTCGCCTTTCTCGCCAGCTTCCCTAAGCATAGAGTAAACAACACCGAAATCTTTTCCAGAGTAGCTAAATTGCACTACGCCTTGCTTTGTTCTAAGCCCAAACTCACATTCCCCTTTCCTTGGTATTCTAAAATATTCAACGCTTCCATAAATTTCATATCCTTTACTTACGACCGAGGTTTCTAATCCTTTATCCTCAGAAGCTTTTTTATCTCCAACTCCAACACACCCTAACGCAGAACTCAAAGCTAAAACAACTGCTGCTAACCCTTTTCTCATCTTTCAGCTCCCAGATAACTCTCTTCCGCCTCACTCCTCGAACTTATCTCCCCCCTTAAATTAACATTCATCAACTCTTTAACCTTATCACGCGGATAATTGCTAAGCAGCCACGCTAATTTAATAAAAGCAGTCTCAGCCGTCATATCAGAGTAATTTCCAATTATCCCAGCCTCTTGCATCCTGCGCCCGGTAGAATAAACATTCATATTCACCCTTCCAAAAATAGTTTGCGTAGCAGCAAAAACAATTATTCCTTCAGAAGTCATCTTCTTAATCGTATTAAAAATCTTAGTGTGCTCTTTTGTACTTTCATCAGTTTCATTTATAGGCACATTCCCCGCAATTCCAAATCCTTCAGCAACAATCCCGTCAAAATTCTCATAAAATCCAATTTCCTCGGCATACATATTAGTATGCATCTTCAGCAACCCAACTTTCAGCTTCTCCTTAAACAGCTTCGGCTCACTCACATTAGCTCCCAAACTACTTTTTTCCCTTTTATTATAATCCTTCCTTAAAAACTCAAACGTTTTCTTCTTAGGATTCACTCTAGCCCATGGCAAAACATTCACAGCCTTAAACGCATCCCTTCTGGAACTGTGCATTTTCCTTGTCTTGCAGGCAGGCAAAACCACGCAATTTTCATCATTCATATTCTCATGCATGCAAATAGCAACTTCAGCAAAATCACTTTGCGTAACAAATGTAACAGCGCTTAACAAATTCCAAGCAGCATCTGAACTTCCCCTATCCGAGCTTCTCTGCGCTCCAACCAGCACAACAGGAACATTTAATTTCTCAAACATAAAAGCCAGCGCAGCAGAAGTATAATGCATCGTGTCAGTCCCATGCGTAACAATTACAGCATCAGCCCCCTTTTTAATCTCATTATAAACCTCTTTAGCAATAATATTATAATGCGCAAACCTCATATCCTCGCTCCACATCTGCTTGACAAACCTGGAATTAATATTTGCCATCTCCTTTATCTCAGGAAACATCTCCAGCATATCTTTTGGCGTAAACTTTGGAATAACACCCCCCGTCTTATAATCAACTTTGCTCGCTATCGTTCCTCCGGTATGCAATATGCTTACCTTTGGCAATCCTTTTCCTTCAAAATCGCTTTGCGATTTTGGGGTTCCAGAAGTCCTTGACTCAAAGAAATGCTCGACATTTCTTGAACCAGAAATTCCCTCAGAATTTCTTTGTTTCTGAGAACCTTCAACAATTTCTTCATTTATTTCCTTTTCATTTACTTCTTTTGCTTTTTTAATTTTCTTTTCTTCATGTTCAATTATCTTAATATTCTTCACATTCTTCTCCTCGATTCCAACATTATACCCGCTATCAAGCTTAACAATTACAACCCTTTCCTTACTGCCTGGCATTAGAATTCCTTCTATCTCCTCTCTATCTCCAATAACAACTACTCTATCACCGGCTTTTGCTTCCATCTTCTCATTTCTTACTCATGCAAAACCTACTTCGGGTGCTTCCCCAGCCCCCGCAACCGCCTCAAAGAAATCCTTTTCTTCAAATCCAAACATGCTCGCAACAATATTGCTTGGTACAGTTCTTACTTTTTTGTTGTAAGCAGCTACTGCTTCATTATATCTCTGCCTCTCAACATTTATTCTATTCTCCGTTCCAGCAAGTTCATCCTGCAAAGCCAAAAAATTCTGATTCGCTTTCAATTGAGGGTAATTCTCTACAACAACTAACAGCCTTGAAAGCGCGCTCTCCAACCCATTTGCGGCAGCAACCTGCTCCGCTGGAGTAATTGCAGCTTGCCACTTGCTTCTTGCTTCCGTTACCGCAAGATAAGTTTCCTTTTCAAAATCTCTAATGCCTTTAACAGTCTCAACCAAGTTAGGAATTAAATCTGCTCTTCTCTGATAAACGCTCTGCACTTGCCCCCATGATTTGTCAACATTAACATCTGCTTTAACCAGCCCGTTGTAAGCTCCCCAGAACCACAGCAACAAAACTACAATAATCGCAACCGGAATTATCCACTTCAGATTTCCTTTCCAATCATAAGCCATTTAAACATCACCTTAAACTCTTTGAGTTTGAGGTGCAACAAAATCCTACTGATTTTGTGCACAAGAAATGCCTTAGGCATTTCTACGTGCCAGAAACCATGTTTCTCAGCACCTTTTAGTTAATTTAAACTCTCAGTATTTAAACATTATCCCTTTACCATCTCCCACCTGCCCCTCCTCCCCCGCTCATTCCTCCTCCAAAGCCGCCAAATCCTCGGCTTCCTCCATGACCTCCTCCGCCCCAGAACCAAACTCCCCCTCTCCCGCCTTTTGCTGCCTTCGTAACTGGAATTAAAAAGAAAACAAAGAAGAATGCAAATATAAAAGCCAAAACTATAGAAATCCAGGCAATAATTAAAAATTCAATTAAACCCAAACCCGATTTTAAAAAAATCTTATTCCTTTTCTTAACCAATTTATTGTCTATATATCCCATTACCGCCATATTTACACAAAGAAACAATAAAACAAGCAATTTTCCTGCAATAGCCGATCCAAAAATGCTTTCTGATTTGCTGTACTTAGAAACAACCTCATGCTCATTCTTCACAATTCCATTAACATCCTGCACAGCTGAATAAATCCCTTCTCCATATTTTCCAGCTCTGAAATTCTCAACAAAATTCCCCCTTCCAATCCTCCCGGCCATCGCATCCGTTATAACAGCTTCAAGTCCATACCCAACTTCAATTCTATATTCTCTTTCATTAGGCGCAACTACAATAAGCAGGCCATTGCTGACGTCTTTTTTCCCAACTCCCCATTTCTCAAAAACCTCAACTGCAAAGCCGTCAACATCTCTCCCTTCCAGGCTCGGCACAGTCAGCACAGCAACCTCAACAGTCGTATTTCTTTCAATTTCCTCAGCAAGCGCGTTTATTTTCCCCTCAAGCTCCGCATCAATTATCTCGGCATAATCCGAAACATAATTTACCGGCTTATACTCTACAGCACCAACCAAAGTTATAAAGAGCAGAACAAACGCAATAAACATCATTAACTTCTTCATTTCCAGAACAAAACAAAACCATTATTTAAGCTTTCTTACTATGCCTTTATCCGCATCAACCTCTACCAAGTCCCCGTTTCTTAAAACCTTAGTCGCAAAATTCGTGCCAACAACACATGGCTTTT
>CAYJSO010000005.1:5205-17326 GCA_964372795.1 uncultured Methanosarcinales archaeon | reverse complement strand
GGAGAATAGTGGTACGGAGTTTTAGTAATGTTTATAAAAGGAAGAAAATTACTTAAAAGGAAGAAAATTACTGGGCTAAAACAGAGGTGTAAAAATGGCGCAGAATAGTAATTTTAATATTGCTATTATTGGGATTGTTGCGATTGTGGCTTTCGTAGCAATTTTGGTTAATTCTAATATGTTTGACAGAGAGGAGCCTTTAGGGCAAGCTACTTTAGCGGGTGATCATATCTGTCTGGTTGTAGATGGGAAAATTAGGTGTTGGGCTTCTAAGAACACTTTTGAAGGAAAAGAAGTGGATTATGCATGTGGTTGGGAAGTTTCTTCATATGGGCGTGCTTTTGGAGAGCAGAATACTGGAAGAGACCATATATGTGATAAGGTGGGAGTCTGCAAAGCTGCGTTGAAACAAGCAGAAGATAATATTGTTTGTCCTAAAGACTCGGATCCTAATGGTGTTGTGTGTCCTTTTCCACATATAAAAGAAAAGAAAATCACTCGGTTTATATGTAGTTTTAGAGACGATTGTCAAGCAGTAGTTAAATATGAATGCCATAGTATGCCTCAGGAAGTGAAGGATACTTCAGTAGTCGATGTATCTGGAACGCAGTCGGATTATTCATCAGGGATAAACTAGCGATGATTATTTTTGTATTAATTTTCATAAACTTAATAAACTGCCGTGTAGTTTTATCTTCTTATGGTGCGAGTGCAGAAATATAGAAAGCTTTATATATTATTTCTTACTTTTCTTACAAATAAGGATTGGAAGGTGAGAAAATGCCTTTAATTGAAATGAAGAGTGCGAAGATAACAAGCAAAGGACAGATTGCTATCCCGAGTGATATTAGAAAACTGGAAGGATTTAAGGAAGGGACAAAGATAGCCATACTTGCTTTTGAAGACAGAGTCGAGTTGCGGCCTTTAAAGCAGTTCAACAGAAAATTACCTACCACGTTGGCAAGCGAGAAGTCTCTTGCTAAAGATTGGTTAAGCAAAGAGGATGAAGAAGCGTGGAAAGACTTGTAAAAGGGGATATCGTTGTTTTGCCTTTTCCATTTTCTGATTTGAGTGCGACTAAGAAAAGGCCGGCACTGACAGTTGCTAATCTTTTAGGAGATGATACAATATTGTGTCAGATAACAAGCAAAGCGAGAACTGATAATTATTCTATTGGTCTTTTGGAGAGGGACTTCAAAACTGGAAGTCTGAATAAAGATAGTTCAATCAGGCCGAACAGATTGTTTACTGCTGACAAATCAATTATTCTTTATAAATTGGGTTCTCTGAAAGAGGGCAAGGTTAAAGAGGTAGAAGAAAGAATAATAAAAATATTTAGGAGTTGATACTTATGATGTTCAAAGAGGAGCTTATTGGGTTGCTTGCAAAGGAGACGAAGTTTGGTAAGGGGGAGATCTCTAGGCTAATCGAGATTCCGCCTGATGAGAAGCTCGGGGATTATGCGTTTCCTTGCTTTGTTTTAGCCAGGCATTTTAAGAAGAGTCCTGCGCAGATTGCTGCTGAGCTGAAAGGAAAAATAAAGCTGCCTAAAGAATTTTCTCGTGTTGAGGCTGCTGGGCCGTATCTGAATTTTTTCGTAGATAATGCTCGTTTGGCTGAGGGTGTTTTAAATGACATTGTTAAAAGTAAAGATAAATATGGGAGACGATTGGGGCAAACAGGCAAGAAGAAAACAGCAATGGTCGAGTTTTTTCACGCCAATACACACAAAGGCGTTCATATAGGACATTTAAGGAACATTTCATTGGGGGAAGCGATTTGCAGACTGCTTGAAGCTGCTGGGAATAAAGTTGTTAGAGTGAATTATCAAGGCGATATTGGGCCGCATGTAGCAAAATGCATCTGGGGATATCTGCGTTTTAAGGAGAAAGAGCCAAAACAAAATAAAGGCACGTGGTTGGGACATATTTATGCAAGAGCGCACAAATTAGTAGAAGGAAATGAGAAGCTTGAGAATGAGGTTAGAGAGATAAATAAAAAATTGTATGCGAAGGATAAAAAACTGGTTGAGGTATGGAAGAAGACTAGAAAATGGTGCCTGGATGATTTTAATTATTTTTATAAAGAGTTTGGAGTAAAATTTGAAAGACTGTATTTTGAGAGCGAAGCTGAGGGTGTTGGCAAAAATGTTGTGCTTGATATGTTGAAGAAAGGAATTGCTTCCCAAAGCGAAGGTGCGATAGTGGTTGATTTGGAGAATTACGGGCTTGGTTTGTATGTTGCAATCACAAAAGATGGCAATCCAACCTATCAAGCGAAGGAGCTTGGGTTAGCGTTGATAAAGCAGAAAGAGTTTAAGTTTGACAGCAGTTTGCATGTTGTTGGAAGCGAGCAAGAGTTGTTTTTTAAGCAGGTGTTTAAGACGTACGAGCTTCTAGAATCGCCGATGGCAGAAAAATCAAAGCATATTGCTTACGGACTTGTTATGCTGCCGGAAGGCAAGATGAGTTCGAGGGAAGGGACGCTTGTGCTTTATGATGAACTGTTTGAGAAGATGATGGAAATGGCTAGAAAAGAAATAAAAGAGAGGCATAAGCATTTGTCTGCTGCTGAGGCTGAGGAAAGGGCGAAGACAATTGCGTTTGGAGCGATGAGATATAGCATGCTTTCCAGGGAGAACAACAAGAATTTTGTTTTTGATTGGGAGCAGGCATTGCAGTTTGAAGGCGACACCGGGCCGTATCTGCAGTATGCGCATGCTCGTGCTTGTAATGTTTTGAAAAAGGCTAGGCGCGAGAAGAAGGAGAAAGTTGGCTTGCATGTTGATTATGGCTTGTTTGCGCATGAGCATGAGATAAAACTAATCAAGAAATTAGCCAAGTTTAACGATGCTGTCAGTGAAGCTGCTTTGAGCTATCACCCACATATTGTTGCGCATTATTTGAATGAGCTTGCGCAAGCGTTTAGTGAGTTTTATCACACTTGCCCCGTGATCAGCGAGGTTGAAACTGTGATGAGGGCCAGATTGCTGCTTGTCGATGCTGTAAGGCAAGTGCTTGAGAATGGATTAAGGTTGCTGGGTATTAATGCGCCGAAGGAGATGTAGTGGTTTATCTTTCAAAAATGTTTCCGTCTATTTCTAAAATTGCGCGTACAACTGCTGATTCAACTCCTTCAAATGCTATTGGTGTTGTTCTGCGTCCTCCTGGACTACCTATAGTAAGGCCTGACACTACTTTAACGAATACTAATCTACCATCGAATGCTTTTATTAGTTTTTCTGGTTCGCGTTGACTTTCCGATCCTGGAATTGCTGAATATCCTAAACCTGCTAATAAAGCTAAAGGGCCTCTTAATAACTCCGGCTTTTCGCTGAAACCGCTTGTTACTACATATCGCTCTTCTGATCCTTATATGGTAAAGTAAGTTGTGTTTTGATGCAACCTTTCCAATATTTCGTGTGTCATTTTTGTTATCGAAACTCTTTTGTAATTAACTATTTTTCTTTTTAATAAACAACTGCAACCAGCACGCCTTCTATCTGCTCAAAGCGGACTTTTTCCGGGTCTGAGAAGGCGTTGTTGTCGCCCTGTACGATGTAGTAAGTTCCGAATTTGTCCTGCTCGACTGCAGTTATTCTGTGCACTAATGTTGCGTCTACCCTGTTTGAGCTGTATGAGATAACGTCTCCTACTTTAAGCTGCTCTCTGACTGGAGAAATTTCAATTCCGTTTGTTTGCTCGTCAAGTAGAGGATCCATGCTGTTTGTGTCGGCGTATTTTGCAAATGTGGCGTTTGGGATTTTAAGCAAGATTTCATTTTGGTAAACTTTAATCTGGTTTTCCTTGATCCAGTCGCCTGGGCTTGGCTTTTCGTTTCCGCCTATGAAAGGCAAAGGAAGCTGTTTGTCCAGAATTGCCGGAGAAAAATTAGTGTAAGCGAAGTGCGCAAACCAGCCAAGCAGGAATGGGGCTAGAACAAATAAGGCTTTTTTTAGCAAAATCCTTTTATATATGCGCGATAGCTTTCTGTAGTTGTGATTGTTCAATTAATACCACCCCAATTAGATTTATGTTAAGAAGCAAGGTTTATAAACTTTATGTATTTTGAGTATTTTGGAGTAGTGAAATGACGGTAACTTTAGATGAAATAATACCGACAGCAAATCACGTAGTTTTGAATAGTAATAGTGCAACTACTTACACTAGTCTTGTGCATAACTACTTTTTAAACCCTGATTTAAGAGATGCTGCTTTGGGGGGAATAGTCGGGCTTTTCAAGAGGTTTAGCAAAAATATTGCTAATGTAGAATACGGAAAAAGAAGAAGAGTGGGGCTTCGCTATTGGGGATTTTCTGCGTTGGTTTTATATGGCGGATGCAGCATAATTAATTTAGGTTATGCATTGACCAGAGCAAATTATATAGCTCCAGACATGTATTTATTGGGAGTGCTTCTAGGATCTGGAATGAGTTTTTATTTTCCTGTTTTGCTTGTTAGAGATATTAAGAGGCAAAGAGATGCTCTTGTAGAAGGTGTTCTAGGAATGCTTTCTAACAGAGAGCAAGTTGCAAGTGCTTTAGATACAAATAGACGAACTCTTGAGGAAGAAATAAAAAAATATGAACAGCGTAATGCTGTGAAAGGTGAATAAAGTGTCAGACGTGGAGTGATTCAGAGAATAATTGCTTCTGGAATATTTTCAAAATCATTGTCGAAAGTAAGGATTCTTGCTCCAATTTTTCTAGCTGCTGTGACAACGTGCGCATCTGCCAAGCCGAACTTGCTTTTTTTATTCCTTTCTTTTATATAGGTAGCAGCGGTCTGTTGCGCTGATTCGTAGTCAAGAGAAACAAGCGCTGCTAAGGAGCTAATGGCGAGTATTATTTCATCTGTGTTTCTTGATTCTCTTATAAATTTAGAGCATATTTCAGCTGCTATCAACCAAGTAGTAAATATTTCTGTGTCCGGCTGAAATACATTCTCTCTAACTTTTCTTCCTTTGTCTGTACCTTTTAAATATTCTATCCAGGCAGAGCTATCTAATAGGAGTTTATTCATATTTAGAATGCATTCTATCAACTTTCTTGTTGAATGGCTTTAGTTCTCGAAACGCCCCAAACCAATCTTTTTTTATTTTATTTATTTCTACTTGAAGGACCTGGCCTTCTTCTATGTTTTCTATTTCTACAATGTCCTTTGGTATTCTTACCATTAAGGAGCCGCCGACTTTCTTAGCGCGCTGAATTGTGGTTGTCATATAATCACCTGTTAATTTAATTATATTTTAAGTTATATTTAAGCTTTTCGGTAGAATTTACACTATCTTTATCTTATCCTTATAGCTTCCAATACTCTTGGAGCTGTTGTTTCCACGTGGAAGTTTTTGTGGTAGGAGCTTGCCAGGTCAAGGCAGCGCGTGCTCTCGCCGTGCACAATAATTACTTTCTTCGGCTTTGGCTGGACGTGAGCAAGGAAGTTCATAAGTTCTTTTCTATCGGAATGGTTTGTTATTTCCATGCGGGTAACATCCATTTCTACTTTATAATGCCTTGGCTTGCCGTTTTCCATGAATGCAATCTCTTTCTCTCCATTTTGGATGCGTCTGCCTAATGTTTGCTCGCCTTGGTATGAAGAAAAAATCAAAGTGTTGCGTTTGTTTTCACACAGGCCTTTTAAGTATTCTACGCTAGGGCCGCCTACAAGCATACCGGAGGTTGCGCATATGATGCAAGGGCCTTCTTCCTCTATAACTTTTTGCCTTTCTTTCTGGCTTCCTATTCTGCGAGCTATATCACTCAAGAAAGGATTCTGATCTTTGTGGAATATTAATTTTCTCATGTTTCTGTTCAAGTATTCTGGATAAGCTGTGTAAATGGCTGTAACGTCCCATAACATGCCATCTAGGTAAACCGGAATTCTTGGCAGTTTGCCTTCTCTTGCCAATCTTTCAATTATTACGATAACTTCCTGCGCTCTGCCGCTTCCCAGCACGGGCATTAATATTTTTCCTCCTCTTTCAACTGTTTTTTGGACAACTTCAGCAAACTTTGCGTCGCTTTCTGCCTGGGAAGCCATTGTATTGTCTTTAGCTCCGTAAGTGCTTTCAATAATCATCGTTTCCATTCTCGGAAATCTTGTTGCTGCCGGCTCGAGCAAATTTGTTCTGGCGAATTTCAAGTCGCCTGTGTAAAGGATGTTGTGCAGGCCATTGCCTATGTTCAAGTGAGCCATGCTTGCTCCAAGAATATGTCCGCTGTTGTAAAACGTTAATCTTACGTCTGGCGTAATGTCGCTGACTTCTTCCCAGTCCAAGCAAATTGTGTGCATAACCATTTCTTTTACATCTTCGCTTGTGTAAATCGGCTCCTTGCCCTCGGCGCGCTGTATTTTTACTAAATCCAGCTGCAGCAATGCCATTATGTCGCGAGTTGGAGCGGTGCAGTAGATTGGGCCGCGGTAGCCAACTTTGAACAAGTAAGGAACTAAGCCTGCATGGTCTAGATGAGCGTGGCTTATGATAACTGCATCCAGCTGCTTTATGTCAAATTCTGGCGCATCAAGCACAGGATATTGGTCTTGATCAACGCCCGTAACATCGATTCCAACGTCCATTAAAATTCTGGATTCTGGAGTTTGGAGGAACAGGCAGGAGCGTCCAACTTGTCTTGCTCCGCCAAGGAAAGAAAGGCGAATCCATTCACTTTTTTTGCCTCTAATCCAGCCGTCATAGATGCGGTGTCCGGTTTTGTCCAGGAATTTTCTTCTTGCTTCTGAGTTTTGATACAAAACTGCGCGAATGCTTTCGATTAATTTGCTTCTGATTGGCGGATTTCTTTTTATTATGGGAACCCAGCGAGTTTTTTCCCTGATCTCCCTCAGTAAAGTGCCTTGTTTGCCGATTGCCAAGCCAGGCTTGTCTGCATGGATAATAACTCTGGAGCGCTGTGGGTCGAAGATTACCTCCTGCACTCCTGCGTCTGCCGGAATTATTTCTGAAATTTTCTTTTTAGTTTCGTCCTGGTCAAGAGTAACGCTTGGGTCGGATCTTAACTCGATGCGCTTTTTGAATTCGTCTACGATCTGCTTGATTATTGTGCTATTGTCTAGGAAAAAGTCTTTATCTTTAGTGTACAGGACAATATTCGCTCCTTCAAAGGTTGCGTCGCTGATTTTGTTTTCCGGCAACCTTTTAAGGATTTCCTTTAGGATGTCTGCCATTTTGTTTTAGATTTATGTTTTATATATTTTAATTTTGTTTTTATGTTTTAAATTAGCTTTTTATTTTATTCATTTGTTATTTTAATTATTATTTTTATATAATTTTTATTTTAAGTTACTTTTATTTTTTTTATATTTAACTATTTTTTAATTTCTAACTATTAATTTTTAATTTTAAAGTAGCGTCGGGTAAAAGTATTGTACTTCGTACCCTCTATCCTCCGCAGTTGATGTAATTTTATTTTTAATAAACAATTTATTAGTTATTCCTGTTTGTTATGAAAAAGAATATTTATCTGCTGTTGATTTTTGCTTCTATCTCCTGCTCAAAGACACGCTCAACTCCGCGCTCAGTAACTTTTACAGCATCTATCCCGTTGCCAGTAGCCGAGTCGCGCTGCAAAGCTGCGTTGATAGACCTGATTGCCAGCTTAATGCCTTCTTCTATTGACAAATCTTTTCTGTACTGCGTTTCAAGCACCCCATAGGCGATAACGCTTCCAGAGCCGCTTGTCGAGTAGTCGTCTATTATTGAGATGCTGCCGTCCGGGAATAAGTCGTACAAATGCAGGCCTTCATTGTCATGGCCGGCTAACAGGAAATGAGTTATTCCCGGAATTAAAGAGAATCTGCGCAGATTTGAGTAAAGCAAGCCAGCCAACATGTTTGCTATTTCTTTTAGATTTGGATCGCGTTCAGTGCGGATTGCTTTCAGCCTTGTTTCTGCGCTTAGAAGCTTGATTAACAGCTGTGCATCTGAAACTGTGCCTGCGATTGTAACAACTACTCTGTCATTGATTGTGTAAATCTTCTGCGCTTTTTTGTCTACTATTAATGTGCCGGCAGTTGCTCTTCTGTCTGCTGCCAATATAATCCCGTCTTTACACACTATTCCAACAGTTGTTGTTCCTTTTTTGACTTTCATCCCTTAACCCTCGTAGAAGTCAATTTTCTTAATGTCATAATAAGCAAGGGGTTTATATATTTTACGGAAATTTTGTCAATCTAGGTTTAAATTGTAATCGGCAGTTCTGATCGGTGCAGTTCTTTCTGCATATGTGCGCCATACTTTTCCTTCTGGAGTTAGGAGCCAGGTGCGCATGTGCTCTTTTGTTGTCGGATCTAAATTGTTGCTTCCGGTTCTTAGAACAGCTTCTGCAATAAGATCCTCAATTATTCTGCTGCCTTGTCTTGGCGTAGGCGGTTCTTTTATTTGTTCTGTTTTTTGTCTGGTGTCGTTTGATGGAGTTTCTGCTGCTGTTGTTACTCCGCTTCCGACGTATGAGAAGAGATTTTCTAGAAGTAATTTTTTTTGTTGCTGTGGAATGTAAGAAGCTTCTTTTGCTCCGTCTGTGCCAATTATTAGTAACTTTAAAATCTGTTGATAGCGGGAGGAATCGTCTGGTTCTATGGTTTGTTGTTGGGGTTTATAGTCTGTGTTTGTTCTTTTAACTATTTTTTCTATAGCGTCACTTATTTCTGTTATTCTGTTTTTTGGTTTATAATCAACTTCTTTTTCTAGTCCTTTTATCACAATCATCCCTCGGGAAAAGCAATAGTAGAAGTGTTATATAAATGTTGTTAATCTCTGGCTGATGAGTATTTTTAGTAACAAGGGGTTGTGTGGAACAGGTTGTGTAGAATGTGCAGTTCTGATTTTTAAATAGATTTAGCAATATACGCGATATGTTTAGCTGGCTTCCTGCATACTGCGCAGCGAGCATCTCCGTGTGGCTTTTCCTCTTCCAATGGAGTTCCGCATACAACTGCTGTTGTCTGTGCTTTTATTGCTTCGGCGCATTCCTGGCCTTCCCAGTCCATTGAGCAGAAAGGCGCTTTGATGAAGCCGCGGTGCTTTTCAATCATGTGTTTTATTTCGTCTAATGTTTCTGCCGGTTTTGTGCTGTGCTGGAAGTATTCCTCTGCTTTTTGCTTGATTTGCTTGTCTGATAATTGTGATTGCAGCTTGATTTCTTTTTGTAATGTGTTTGTGCCTGTTTCTATGCTTTCTTTTTTCTTGTCGGTGCGTCTGACTATTGTTACTGTTTTGTATGCAACTTCTCTTGGGCCAATTTCGAAGCGCAATGGAACGCCTTTCAGCTCCCAGATGTTGTATTTCTCGCCTGGAGTGATGTTGTCTCTGTCGTCTAAATGGACTCGGTAGTTAAGTTCTTTTATTGTTTTTTCCAGTTTTTTGCAGTATTCAAGTATTGTTTTGCTTTCATCTTCTTTCCCTGCGAATACAATCGGAACTATTGCAATTTGAACTGGAGCAACGTCAAATGGCAAAACTAAGCCTTGATCATCGCCGTGGATTGCGATTAATGCAGCAATCGAGCGCCATATGCCAGGGCCGAAGCAGGTTTGATGCGCAAATTTTTCCTGTCCGTCTTTATCAGTAAATTTTATGTTAAATGCTTCTGCAAAGTTTGTTCCTAAATCGTGTGTGCTGCTGATTTGAGTGCGTTTGCCATCAGGCTGCAAGGTGTCGCTTGAGTAAGTGTCATCCGCGCCCTTAAATTTGTCCCACTGGGGGCGCTTGAAGAAAATGAAAGGCAGCAAAAGTTTTTTGTTCATTACATTTGTCATTATTTCCATGTCTTTGTATATCTGCTTCATTGCATCTTCATGCGATGCAAATGCATCATGTGTTTCAAAGAACATGAATTCTCTTCCTCTTAGGAAAGGGCGGGTTTGCATTTCATTTCTGAAAACTGTTATTCTGCTTTGATAGCGCTTGAACGGCAAATCTTTGAAGCTGCGAATCCATAAGCTGTACAGCGGGTAAATCTGTGTCTCTCCTGTTGGGCGCAAAGCCAGCTTTCTATCTAGTTTTTCTGTTCCAGCGTGTGTTATCCAGAAAACTTCGGGGACAAAGCCGGCGTGCTCTTCTTCCCGCTTTAGGTTTTCTTCCGGGATTGCTGTTGGGAATAAAACAGGCTGGTGAGCATCGGCTTCCACTTCTGCTTCCAGGTATTCATAGATTTTTCTTGCTATCCAGACTGCCCAAGGCATATGGACAATAAAGCCCTGCACACCATAGCGCATATCAGCCAGCTCAGCTTTTTGAGTTACCTGGGTGAACCATTCGCTGAAATCCTGGCTCTTTTTTACTGTAATGCCTTTTTCTTCTTTTGATAATGTTTCATTTTGTTTTTCTTTACTTGACATAGAATTAAAAATTATGGGTATCTTTATAAATATTTAGTGTTAAATTAGAAATTAAAACAAAAAGCTTTAAAAGCGATTGCGTATCTGAAAAGCTTATGGGGGTTGATATTAGGGTATCAGAAAGAGCGGCTAAAGTAAGGTATGCTGTGCGTAATATAGCTAGGAAAGCTAAGGAGCTGGAGAAGCAAGGCAAAAAGATGCTTTATCTGAATATTGGGGATCCTGGGAAGTATGATTTTGCTGTTCCTCAACATGTGGTTGATGCTTGTGTTAATGCGATGAATAATATGAAGAATTATTATGGGTTTTCTTCCGGGGTTGATGAGGCTCGCGAGGCAATTGCAAGGTATGCCGGCAGAAGGGGTTTGAAAAGTGTTAGTGCGGAAAATGTGACTGTTACAACTGGAGTTAGTGAAGCGGTTGATGTTGTGATGAATGCCTTGCTGAATATTGGAGAAAATGTTCTTTGTCCTGCGCCAAATTATCCTTTGTATGAAGCGGTTGCAAATAAAATTGGAGCAAAAGTAAATTTTTATTATTTGAATGAAGAAGATGGATGGCAGCCGGATGCTGAGGATATGCGCAGCAAGGTTGATGATAAGACTCGTGCGATACTGTTGATTAATCCAAATAATCCTACTGGCGCTGTTTATAGTAAAAAGATTTTGAAGGAAGTTGTTGGGCTTGCTGCTGAGAGAAAGCTGCCGATAATATCTGATGAAATTTATGATCAGTTGCTTTTTGATGGCGAGGAGCATGTTGCTACCGGAAGCTTGACAGATGAAGTGCCTGTGATAACATTTGGAGGTTTGTCGAAGAATTATTTTGCAACTGGGTGGAGAGTCGGGTGGATTGTACTTAGTAATTTGGATGCGAAGGGAAGCTTTTCTAGTGTGATAAATAATTTGGTTGATGCAAGGCTGAGCAGTCCAACACCTGCGCAGTTTGCTGTGAAGGCAGCGCTTGAAGGCAGTAAAGAGCATTTAGTTGTTGGAATTAAAAAGATGCAGGAGAGGAGAAATATTACATTTAAAAAGCTGAATGAGATTTCCGGGCTTAGTTGTGTGAAGCCAAAAGGAGCGTTTTACGCATTTCCTAAAGTTGAAAGTGAGAAGTATAAAGATGACGAGCAGTTTGTGCTTGATTTATTGAATAAAGAAGGGGTTGTTGTCGTGCACGGCTCTGGGTTTGGGCAGAAAGAAGGGGAGAAGCATTTTAGAATAGTATTTTTGCCGCAGGCTGATATGTTAAATGAAGCGTATGATAGGATAGAAAGGTTCACAGAAAGCTTATAGCTTTTTGGAACCCTCGAAATTCTAAGAATTTCGAAAGGTTTATGAAGAGTTTGTAATTTGTTTTTGTTTGTGATTATTTTTATGGGTGATTTTAATGGCATTGAGAGAACCAACCAGCGCGGATGAGTGCGTGTATGTAACGAATCGTTTTATTGGCGAAGATGGCTCGGTTTTCTGCTGGGTTTTTAAAGAGAAGTGCAAGAAGTGCGGAAAAGGGATGATGGGGAAGCCGAGGGATGCTTCCGGAAAGGTAAAGATAAGGGCAAAAGAGTATGTTTGTCCTGAATGCGGGTATAATGTTGAGAAGCAGAGTTATGAAGACGGGTTGACTGCCAGTGTAAAGTATACTTGTCCTAAATGCAAGCATTCTGGAGAAATGGAGATGCCTTTTAAAAGGAAGAAGGTTGAAGGCGTTTCTAGTTTAGTGTTTGACTGCCAGAATTGCAAGGAAATGATTTATGTCACGAAGAAGAT
>CAYJSO010000005.1:3071-5195 GCA_964372795.1 uncultured Methanosarcinales archaeon | reverse complement strand
TTAGAAATTAACTTCTTTGTTTTCTTCTTAGCTAGTTTTTTGATTGTTTTTCCTATTTTCTTATAATTTAACCACTAAAGTTTAAAAACAAAAAAATTACAAAGCAATTTTGAGTTTAAAAACTCGAAGAGTTTTTAAATGGGTGTGAAAATAAGATGAATATGCCGAAAAGATTGAGTAAAACTAAAAAAGCTAAAAAAGAGAAAAGGAAAGAGAAAATACTTATAACAGCTGCGCTTCCTTATGCAAATGCAAGCATCCACATTGGACATTTGATTGAATATATACAAGCGGATGTTGTTACGCGTTTTCTTAAATTAATTGGCAAGGATGTAATTTATGTCTGCGCTTCTGATACGCATGGAACGCCAATTGAAGTGAATGCTGCTAAGCTTGGAATGAAGCCGGAGGAAATGGTTAAGAAGTTTAACGCTGAACATAAGAAAGATTTTGCTGATTTTTTGATAGATTTTGATATTTATTACACTACGCATTCTGCTGAGAATAAGGAGCTGAGCGAAGAGTTTTTTGATACGTTGAAGAAGAAAGGCTACATTTACAAGAAATTCGTTAAGGTTGTTTATTGCGCTAATTGTGACAGAGAGCTGCCAGACAGATATGTTAGAGGCACTTGCCCTCATTGCGGAACAGCAGATCAGTATGGGGATATATGCGAGCATTGCGGGATTGCGCTGAAGGGAATTGATTTGCTGAATCCAGGATGCAGCATTTGCGGCAGTGCACCGGTGCACAGGGAAAGCGAGCATTATTTTTTCAGTTTGAGCAAATTCTCTGGGAAGTTGAGGAAGTGGATTAATGAAAATGAGAATTTACAGAGCGAGATAAGGAATCATATTCTTGGATGGATTGAAAAAGGGTTGGAGGATTGGTGCATTTCGAGAGACGGGCCATACTTTGGATTTAAGATTCCAGACGAGAAGAATAAGTACTTTTATGTCTGGATGGATGCGCCGATTGGATATGTGTCCAGCACGAAGAAATTGACTAACGGATGGAAGGAGTATTGGACTGGAGGAGATGGAAGAATAATCCATTTCATTGGAAAAGATATAATTTACTTTCACTTTTTGTTCTGGCCTGCGATGCTGATGGCTGCCGGATACAATTTGCCGAGCGATATAGTTGTGCACGGGTTTTTGACTGTAAATGGAAAGAAAATGAGCAAGAGCAGAGGGACATTCTTTACTGCAAAGGATTTTTTGGAATTATATAAGCCGGAATATCTGAGATTTTATTATGCGCAGCACTTGACTAAGAAGGTTGTAGATGTTGATATGGATTTTGAGGATTTTAAGGCTACAATAAATAATAAATTAATTGCGAATGTTGCTAATTTCTGCTATAGGGTGCTTTCTTTCATTGAAAAGAATTATAATGGTAAAATTGAGGGAGTTGCAGACGATGAAATTGTCGGCGAGCTGAAGGAAAGCGTTGAAAATGTTAAAGAGAATTATTTGAATTATGATATAAAAAGGGCGGCTGATGAGATTTTAGCAATATCTGATATTGGGAATATTTATTTTCAGCAGGCAGAGCCGTGGAAGAAGCAGGATGACGCTTCTGTTAGGGAGAAAGTCGGGTTAGCAGCAAATATTGTCAAGGTTTTGTCTGTTTTGCTGAGTCCTGTGCTGCCTGGGTTTAGTAATGAAATACAGAAGCAACTTTGTGAGAAGGATTTAGATTGGAATGATATTTCGTTTAATGAGAAAATAAACGTGAAGAATGCGAAAATAGTTTTTACGAAAATTGAGAAAATGCCCAAGCAAATGAGCTTTCCGCTTGATTTGAAAGTTGGAAAGGTTTTGGAGGTTGAGGATCATCCTAAAGCAGATAGTTTATATATTTTGCGAGTTGATTTGGGCGGGGAAGAAAGGACTTTGGTTGCCGGGTTAAAGAAGTTTGTGCCGAAAGGAATTTTGAAAGGCAAGAATATTGTTGTTGTTGCTAATTTGAAGCCAGCGGTGATAAGGGGTGTTAAAAGCGAAGGAATGCTGCTGGCTGCTGGGGATGGGGAAAGAGTTGTGCCGCTTGAGGCTGCTAAAAGTAAAGCTGGGGATAGCGTAACAATGGAAGGCTATACTAATTCTAGTGCTGAGATTGCTT
>CAYJSO010000005.1:1969-3061 GCA_964372795.1 uncultured Methanosarcinales archaeon | reverse complement strand
TTGCTTTTGAGCAGTTTACAAAGCTGCAGCTTAAAGTTAAAAATGGCAGGGTTGTGTGGGAAGGCAGTCACATGAAAACGGAGCAGGAAGCGATTGTTGTTTCTGGGGTTAAGGATGGGGCGGAGGTAAGGTAAACTTTATATACTAGTTATACTTTTTATACTTTAGGTGGTGTACCTATGGCAGTTGTCATTAAGAAAGTTCCTGAGAGAAGCTGGCGGCTGTTTAAAGCAGAGTCAGCGAGACATGGAAAGAGACTCGGAGATTTTTTTGCAAGATTGGTTGAGGAACATTTAAGGCATGAAGGGGCTGCGGAGAAAAGCTGGGAAACAATTTTAAAGAGGAAATCTTTTCTGAGCGATAAGGATGCTGAAGAAATGATGAAGACAGTCAAAGAATTTCGCCGCGGTTTTAGGATGAGGTCTTAGTTGGAGTGAGGTGTTTTTGCAATGTTGGTGTTGGACACATCAGTTCTTATAGATATTGAAAGAAAGGATAAACGCACTATTTCAAAACTCCTTGAGCTTAAGCTGTTGCATCCTGAACGGCTTGCAATCAGCTTTGCTACGTTTTCTGAGTTTTTGTACGGTGCGCTTAGAAGGAAGAAAAATATGCGGGCCGTTGTTGAATTTCTGGCCAACTATACCGTGCTTCAATCAACCCTTGTATCAGCAAGACTTTTTGGTGAGATTAAGTACAGGCTGGAGCTGCAGGGAAAGAACATCCAAGATTTTGATGTGTTAATTGCCTCAACTGTATTGGCACACGGGGGCGTTCTCATCACCAAAGATGATGATTTTAAGAGAATACAGGGACTCCAACTGATTTTGGTCTAATTTGATTTTGTTAAGGCACTTCTTATTTTGTTTGCATATTGGTTTGTTATTACTCTAATTTATACAAAAACTTTAAAAACTGCTTAATTTTATTATACTTTATTCTTTAAAAGAGGGGACTTTATGCGGAAGCTGCGGTTAAAGTTAAATCAAATAAGGCGAAAGGGACAAGTAACCTGGTTTATTGTTCTTGGAATTATTCTTTTAATCGCAGTTGGATTGTTTCTGGGGTTAAGGAAAACTGCAATAACAGAAA
>CAYJSO010000005.1:0-1959 GCA_964372795.1 uncultured Methanosarcinales archaeon | reverse complement strand
GGCCGATTGCAGAAGATGTTCCGCTTGAGTTTAAGCCAATAAAAGATTACACGGAAAATTGCTTGAAATTAGTTGCAGAGCAGGGGTTGCACAATCTTGGGCAGCATGGAGGTTACATTAATCCAGAGCAATGGCATGGGCTGAAGTTTGATGAAGCTGCTCCAACAGATGCGGATGGAGTAAGCTTTCCAGGTTCTGAGCTGGATGTTGCGTATTGGTGGTATAATAAAGAGCAGAATAAGGGGAATAAAATTGTTTTTGCTTCGCTGAAGCCGAGTGTTGCGGCGATGGAGAATGATTTAAAGCGTTTTGTTGAAGAGGAAGTTTCTGGTTGTTTGAATAAGTATTCTGGGTTTGCTGCGCAGGGGTTTTTGGTGAGCGAAAGTGGAGGAGCAGAGGCGACTGTTGATATTGTGCCTCGCGCAGTAAGATTTGCGCTGGAGAAGCCGCTAGCTGTGAAGAAAGGAAATACAGAGACGAGCATGAAATATTACTTTGTTGAAATTCCAGTTAATTTACTGCATATGTATGAGATTGCTGAGCAGATAGCAAAAGCGCAGCAGGATTTTTCTTTTTTGGAAAAGAATACGCTGGGTTTGATAACTTTGTTTTCCGGAAGGACAAGGGAGAAGCTAATGCCTATGACGGATGCTACTTTTAATCTTGCCAGCACAGTTACCTGGTCGAAGAAAGAGCTGAAGGAAAAAGTTAAAACGATTTTAGCGAGTTATGTTCCGTTGCTGCGCTATCTGAATTCCAAGAACTTTTTTGAGTATCGCTATCCGGCTGGAGGCAAGTATGCTGATGTCAAGCAAAGGATTTATCAAGATATGGTTTTGCCTCTGCAAGGCGGACAGGATTTGGAAGTAAGGTTTAATTATTTAAATTTCTGGGACACGTATTTTGAGATGAATTGCGAGGGCGACACTTGCAGGCCACAGAGCTATTCTACGAGCTTGTTTGGCCATCCGTTTGGAATACAAAGGTATAAAGCAGTTTATGATATCAGTTATCCTGTTATGGTTGCGCTTAATGATCCTAGTGCGATGAACAATCAAGGGTATACATTTAATTTTGCGCTTGAGGCGAATGTGAGGAACAACAGAGCAGTTGAGGGTGGACAGGTTTTGCTGCCGATTGAATCTGGATTTAAAAGAAGCTTGCTTTGCGATGAGGAGCATCGCAATTCGGGAGATGTTGAAGTAATTGTCAGGGATGCTTACTCTCATCAGGGAATAGAGAATGCGCAGATAGCTTTTGTGTTTGGAGGGGAGCAGTGCGCGATTGGCGTTACAGGTGATAATGGCGTGTTTGTAGGCAAGTTTCCAGTTGCAATTGGGGGTTATGTACATGCGCTTGCCGGAAATTATGTTGGAAGTGTTAGAGAATTGGATACGAAGCTTGATGAAACTTCTAAGGTTGAAATTGAGTTAATGCCGTACAAAGATGTTGAGCTAAGTGTCATGAAGAAGAAAGTTTTAAGGTGCACAAAAGATGTTTGTTATGTTGAAGGCAATGCTGAGGAAGGGCCGCTTAGATATAGTCCGGCACAAAGAGGGTGGGTTTTGTCAGATAATGTGTTTTCAGATGAAGCATTTCCGTTAAAAGGGCATGAGCAGGCAGTTGTTTTGCTTACTAGGGTTTCTGGGCTTGATGATCCGTTTACTTTTGCTGCGAGCGTTAAAGGAGAGGAAAGCGCGAGGATTAACATTCCTGCCGGCACTTATGAGCTTAGCATACAGCTTTTGCTTGATGAAGAGCTTGTTATTCCTGCCGACAGAAGATGCAGCGATACAGATGGGGATGGAATAGATGATGAATGCATAACAATTCCGGAAGTGAGGATGCCGCAGTTTGTCGGCGTAGGGGGTTTGTGGAGTTAGAGTGCTACTTATCTGAGTCTTGTGGCATAAGTCTTTTATGTAAATGACAAAATAACGCTGTATGCAGTTGGCTCTG
>CAYJSO010000004.1:0-19937 GCA_964372795.1 uncultured Methanosarcinales archaeon | reverse complement strand
AAATCATCTCTCTCTTCTCTTAACTTTTTCACAGCCCTTAACCTGGAAGCAATCTCCTGTCCAACTTCATTTCTTTTAGAAAACAGCCCATCCAACTTATCATCAGCTGAATTCAGCTCATTTCTTAAACTAGAAACCGCTTTTTTCTCTGCATCAAACTCCTTGAACAGCTCTTTACGCAAAACTTCTTCCATTTTTTCCTAATAAGTCAGTGAACATAAATGAAAAAATAAAGAGCTCAACCGAAAAGAGCTCCTAGTCCAGCAGCCGCTTCTTCTTCCTTCTTCTTTGCTTCCTCTGCTTTCTTTTTCTCATCTTCTGGGCTTGGTCCGCTTGATGCAACCCCAGCTGATGCAGCAACCGCGACAGGAGCAGCAACAACCGCGCTTTTCTTAATAGCTTCATCTATATTGACTCCTTCTAAAGCAGCAACCAGCGCTTTTACCCTGGCTTCTTCTACACTAACTCCGGCTGCTTCCAGCACTTTCTTCACTCCATGTTCGTCAACTTTCTTTCCTGCTTTGTGCAAAAGCAATGCAGCATACACATATTCCATTTTAATCCCTCCCTATCGATATTAGTATGATTTTTTGCGCTTACTTTTTGGCCCCTTTTTAAAGTTTTGCTTGCTTCTTCAGCGCATTTATTCTTTCTCTCAACTCTTCTGCTTCCTTCCCTGCCTCATTCTTCAAAGCCATATCAACTCTTTTTATATCCTCATTGACCCTTAGCAACACCTCTTGATCAGCTATAAACACCTGCTTGCCCTCAACTTCCTCTTTCCTTGGCCAAAACAAATCCTCAAGCCTTTCAATCTCTTCTCTTACAGCATCAATCGGCTTCTTCTTCCCAACTTCTTTAACTGTCCCAATTTCTCTCCCTTTTATCTGCTCTTCTTTCCGAATCACAATTTCATCCGGAACTTTATCTGTATCCTCTACTTCCTCAGGCTCATGCTCCCAAGGCTCACCTTCAAACTCTTCTTCACCCATTTTATTCCTTATAGTAAACGTTTACTTAAATATTTATGCTCGACTTCAAAGCAGCTGCTTCTCTCTCCCCTTTTCCCAAAATCTCTTCAATAGTCTCCCTGCTCACAATTCCAAACTCCAATGCAACTGCTTTAGCTTCCCTAAACGCTTTCTGCACCAGCAGCTCAACAACTTCTTTAACAGGATAAGCACTTTCAACTGCTAAGTTGCGGGCATTATTGATTGCTTCCATCAGCTGAGCATTGAACTTCTCTTCATCAATTTCCAGCTGCGAAGCATCAAACACAATCCCTTTTTCAAAAACATACGTAATATTCAGCCCAATTTCCATAGGCTCAATCCCAAATCTCTTCAGCACATCAACAACTTTAGGCTTTATTGCTTCTCCTTTCCTGCAAACTACGAAATCCTGCTTTATGGTTACTTTTCCACCCTCAACTCCTGTCTTTAACCCAACTGCTCCAAGTTCGCTGATTACTGGTCCAGGCGCAAATGGCGTTGGTCCAGCCGGAATAACAATATCTCTTGGCGCGCTCTGCCCAGGCTTAGCTGGCGCGCTGCTTTTATTTTTCTGCACAGTTTTATACAACGCAAACGGATTATCTTTTGTAAACAGCAAAGCGCCCATCCCAGTCAAATGCGGAACCAGCTTCTCAACCCCGTTCTTAGCTTCTTCTAAAGCCCTCTGCAGCACACTTCTTCTTGCCATCTTTATCTCTACTTTGCCCCTCAAGCTTCTTCTAAGCTGCTGCAGCTGTGGAGCTGGCAAATTCTCCATATTTATAACTCCAACTATCGGATTCTCTTTCAGCAACTTTACAATTTCCTTCACTGCTTTCTTTTTCTTCTCGCTTACCATATCACACCTTAACAACATTACATTTTAACAACATTATACCTTAATCACTTTACTCATCGTTTTCTTCAAGCAAACATTTGCAACATTATTTCCTTCAGCAGGCAATAGTTTAACAAGCTGATTATACACCGCCAAAACATTCTCAACAACCTGCTCATCCTGCATTTCTTCGCTTCCAATAATGCACTGCACAACGGGCGCATTCTTTGCCTTAACTTGCACAGTTTTCTGCAGCTTCTCAGCAACTAAATTTAAGTCTGCATTTGGCGGAACAATGCAGCCTGCTTTGGGATTAGGCATCCTTCCTTTTGGTCCAAGCGCTCTGCCAAAAACAGAAGCAATTTGCGCCATTAAATTCGCTTGTGCAACAAAAAAATCATACTCCCTGGCAAGCTTCTTAGTTTTCTTCTTATCTTCCTTATACAAAGCAAAATCTTTTTCTTTTATAGAAAAATTAAACGCTTTTTCAGCCTTGTCACCCAACTCAGACCCAATTAAACCACAAATCTTAACTTTTTTGCCGCGAGAATGAGGAAGAATAAAAAACGCATCAACTGGATTCGTTTTAATATCCAGCTCTTTTAAATTAATAATGAGATCGTAGCTCTGCACAAAGTTCCTTTTCTTCTCCTTCTTCAGTTCTTCCAATGCCTTAAGTACTTGTGCTTTCTCCATCTTCCCTCCTATCATGCGATAGTAGCTTATTTTCGGGCTTTTAGAAAAAATAAGCAGGTGGTTTATAAAGATTGTTGTTTAATTTAGTTTCATCCACCGCTGGCTCATAAGTTTTTTAGAACTATCTCTATATGCGACGCAATTATTTTTAAATTTAAAAAATATCAAATAAACATAAAATTCACTTCACCTTCTCAAAATACGCAATAAACGCTTCCTTCGGCACATTTAGCCCAGCATCTACAAACACTCTAGCAAGCTCAACGCTATCCTCTTCAATATCTCCAGACTTCTCAAAAGATAATATCTTCTTCAGTGTAAAATCACACAAATGCCCTTCATTCATCTTTAACACAACGTTATTCCCATTTCTAAAAGCCTTCAACTTTCCTTTATCAAATATAATTCCTTCTTTATCAAATACAAGCATCTTGCCTTTCTCCTTGAACCCCGCTTTAGCCAATTCCCAAATTACAACATCTTTTACAACATCCAAAGCTTTCTTCCTCTTAAAAAACTCATCCGGATCACTTATGTCATAAAACTTAAAGAAATCAATCTCCTTCCCCGAAAGCCTTACAACAGCTCCCAAATATCCCTTCACACGCTGCCTCGCCCCTTTGCGCCTTTTCCATCTGTTCTCAACCAGATAGCAATACTCCTTCCCCTTTATCTTCTTAACACGTAAAAACGCCATAACAGACAAGAACCAATCAATAATTTAAAAATGTTTAGGCACTATATAAGAAAAAAGAATAAAATTTTAACTCAAACCACACTACTTCATCTTCTTAACTTCTTCCTTAAACTGCTCCGCTTGCTTTTTAAGCCTCCCAATAGCTTTCCTCAGCACATCTTTAGGCTCTTTCTCTGTATTTGTCTCGACGATAAATCTAGGCACCCCAACAAGCGGATGATCAATCGCATAACTAGCAAGCGTAACGCTATCATCACCCCAAAGTTCTTTCTTCAGCGCATTGCAAAACCCATGGTCTGAGCCTTTTAACTCAAACACCAAGCGCCTTTTCTTATCCTCGAGAATCTTTACTTCCATGATGCGACAAAAACTAGCAGTTATTTATAAAGCTTTTTATCCTTTTTAAATAAAAATTAAAAAATAAATTTAAAAATCACTTAAAAACACCCAAACCTCACTTTTCCTTCCCCTTCACCATCCTCCAAACCCCCACCTTCACAACATGCCACTTCTTGCGGTGCCACGGCAGGCTCATTCCAAGCTTAAAATCATACGGCCAAACGTCAGTTATCTCAAAACCATTCTCGCGAGCCATCGCTTCAACAAATTTAGCAGTAACAATTTTGTGCATGCTGTAAACTGTTTTACCGACGATAAAAGCCTTCTCCAAGAACCTTTTATCATGGTGCCTAATCTTGGTTCCAAACGGCGGATTCTGCAAAACCGTGTCAACTGGGACATTAAAGTCAGCCACATCCGCTTGAATAAACTCACTTTTCCCAAGATTATAGATAGAAGCAAGCTTATCAACATTTTTCTTCGCTAAATCAAGCGCAAAAGCGCTTTTATCCACAAAATAAACGCGCTTAGCCCTCAATAACAAGGCCCCGCAACCCAAAATTCCAGGTCCGCAAGCCAGATCAGCACTCACTTTTCCCCTTAAATCACGCTTAAAACCTGCTTTCCAAAGCCAATCTGCTGCAATTAAGCCTGGAGTCTGATACTGCTCGAGCTTAACATCAGTTTTCTCAAACCCAATAAGCTTGGAAAGCTCAATTTCTAGCCTTTTCTGGCTCCATTCTTCCGCTTTATTACTCTCACTTTTCATTTTCCACCTTAAATTATAAGTATTTTATCACATTTTTATTACTTATTTTATAAGCTTAAGCCCATAAAAACCCTCACTTTCCCAAAATTTTAAGCTCAAAAACCAAAACCTTGCTTTAACCCTCACTCTCACGCTAATTTAAGCCCCCAAGCTTATCCAACAAAAGAAATATCATCTCCTTTAAATTTTTTCCCCTTAAAGGATCAAAAACACCTCTCTAAAAAATAAAAATTGGGCTCCAAAATACCCATTCCCACAAATTCCAAGCTCGAAATCCCCATTTTCCCAATCCCATTCCCAGCTTATTCCCACACAGTCCTAGGACTAACCATAATATTCCTAAAATATTCCTTTTTCATTCCCAAAAACTTACTATTTTAAATTCATCTCAGTCTCTATCCAGTCCTTTTTTATTCCCAAAATATTCCCAACACAATCCCAATCTAGTCCCACAACAAAACCAAAAAGCTTAAATATTTCCCAGTCTTATTCCCAAAAATTAAGACTAAAATGGGACTATCAGAAAAACAATCTCAAAATATAAGCTTGGAAAAAATCCACCATTACTTAAAAAACTCTTTCACAAACGTTAAAAAAGACACCTCAACTTTATTCCAGTGGATCCAATTCTTGCATCAAAAAATAGAGCACCAGGAAAAAACTATCCATGAGCTTAAAACTGAGCTTAAAAACCAATTAAGCCAGCAGATTTTAGCCCCAGAAGAAATAAAGCAGCTTATCGACAGCCATTACACAATCCAAAACACAAAAAACATCCATCTGCGCTTACATGATTTAAGCAAAAAGCTAAACATTTTAGCAAATATGCACGATTCCCACAATTCACGCTTAAATGACATTCATTCTCGCTTAAACAACCTTCATAAAGCAACAGAGCGCAAAACAACCTCTCTAAAAGAAAAACTGGTTAAAAAACTAACCAGAAACAGCAAAAACTACGTAAAAAACCTTATTTTAAGCTTAATCGAAAAATACCATGAAATTTCCGCTTTGCAACTAAAAGAAATGCTTGTTGAAGAGCAGCAAGTCTGCTCAAAAAGCTCATTTTACCGATTATTGCAGGAACTAGAAGACCAGGAAAAAGTAAATGTAGCAAAAGAAGGCAAGCAAAAACTCTACTTTGTCAAGCCTTTGGCAGCATCAAAATAGCACTTTATCGACGACAAAATCATTCCTTTCCTTATTGAAAATAAATAACTTTTTAAACAACTTCTACATTCCCAAAAACAGGGGTAAGGTTTCGAAGCAAATTTAATGTAAAATGAGCTTATTTAAAAGAGGCATCTTTAGCTTTAAAAGCACCATAGCACAAATACGCGAAGAGCTGGACGAGCATCTAACTGCAATAAACGAAAACACTTCTGAAATCCAGGCTAATTACTCTTATCTGCAGGAGCTAGAAAATAAGCTCGATCACCTGGCTGCTAGATTAGATCGCATAGAAACGCTGTTAGAGGGCCAGCCAAAGCGTTTCAGCATCAAACCTTTAACATACCAGGAAAAGCAAATTTTCCTTACCCTTTACACAGAAGAAGCCCCTTTGACATACGCTGACATAGCAAAACGCACAACATTCCCAGAATCGCTTGTCCAGCAACACATTTCCAGTTTGATTGAAAAAGGAATTCCAATAATTAAGAGTTACATTAACACGGCTCCCTTTATGAAACTGAATCCGGAGTTCAAAGAACTGCAGGCAAAAACAAATTTGCTAAATCTCTCGCTAAAATCTTTTGTAGAAGCTTAAAACCTTTCTTCAATAAAATTTTTAATTAAAAATTAAAACCTTTAATCTCAAATTTGCATCTAAGGATATTGCCCACGACACCTAAATTTAAGCTAACAACTTTTAATCACAAATTAAAACTTTTACCATAATCTTTACCATATTGAAAACAACTCCAAAAACCAACATTTACGCTCAACCCACCGAAATAAGCTTAAATAGTACGCATAATATACATTATACGAAGTAGCCCTAAAACAACCAAAAACCATAGCTTTTTAACCTTCAACAGAATCCTTGTAGTTATAAAAAAAGAGGCCATTTTACTCCTTATACTTTCTTTTCTTTTAGTTGGCTGTGCCCCAACACAGCAGGAAGCTGACGAAAAACAAGAAAAACCAATAACTTCAGCGGCCGAACCGGCTCTAACATAGCCTTAACACTCAAAAACCTTAAATACACGTAAACTATTCCACAAAAACGAGGTGAGAACTATGATGTTCGGATGTAAAAAATGCAGAACATTATGTGCAGTCGTTTTCTTGGTCTTTGGTGTTTTGTTTTTGCTTCAAGACCGAGGTATATGGGACTTTTGGAAGCTTAGTTGGTACACCATATTATTCCTCTGGTTTGGAATCTCAGGCTTTGCCATGATGAACTGCAAAGACTGCCAGGCAGTGATGGAAGGTAAAACGAGGCGTTAAGCTTCTTTTTCTTTTATTTTTTATAGGTTTTTTATTGCTTATCTTACTCATATCTTAATTTTATATTTCTTTTTTAATTGTTATATCCCCTTATCTTCTTTTCCATTCAACAACCTTCCCAACCTTAATCTCAATAGGATCCGCTCTGCGCAAGCTAGCAATTTGCTTTCTGTTCAAAATCTCATAATGCTTGACTTTAAGCAAATGGTCAGGAACATACCAAACATCTTCATATGCAGTCATCCACCCCCGATAATCAAACCTAGCCAAATTCACAGCTTCAGAATAACTTCTTAAAGTCTTCTTTCCATCATTTGTAAAATACTCATGAAAAAAAGACATAGCAAGCTCTCTAACTGTCTTATACACCGGCTCCCTATAGCGCAAAACAGCATGATTCGTTTTAGCAATCGCTCCCCAGGCTCCATGCTGCCTGAACAAAGCAACAACATGATCATCATCTTTTTTGCTTGCTGTCAAGTCCATTACAAGCGGCTTGTGCCCATGCACTCTTAACGCAGCAGCAGCGAACATAGCCCCTTCCATGCAATGCGCTTTTCTCGTTTTCAAAACCATTCTAGGAGACATGCACGTCTCTCCATGCTCCTCAAAATTTATCCTAATCTCATTAACAAAATCCTGTATCTTGCGAGGCTTATTCAATCTTCTAAAAACTTTCATTTCTTTATCATTAAATCCAAACATTTACTCCTCCAAAGCCCCCTTAACTATTTCATAAACTTCAGGATACAGCTCAATATCTAACAAATCCAAATGTAATGGCCTAACCAAACTCCTGCACTTCCCTTCAATCACAAAGTTCTGCGCCCCTTCAAGTACTGCACTTTCTTCAAGCACAGCCCCATCTCCCTGCTTCCCAGCCATATTGCATCCAGTCCCAACAATATTGTAAATTGGTATTCCAGGCAACTCTCCTCTATTTAATTTATTGATAAACAAGCTCTTAGCATCCATATCTTCACATTCTTTGCTCTCGCCTGTTACTGGGCACAAGGTTGCAATATCTCCGACAATTCCATGGTTAGGAGTTCCAATCATGATCAACCTATCAATATCTTCTGTTCCAAATATTTGTATATAACGCCGAGCAACCAAGCCGCCCATGCTAAACGCAACCATCTTCACTTTTTCCTTTCCTGTCTTATACTTTATTGTGTCAATTACTTCTTTTAGCCTAACTGCATAAGTGTCTATAATCTGGCTCTTCGTCTGCACAACAACATAATTCTCCGGCTCTTTAAACAGATCAAAATAATAGCTTCCCCTTATAGTAAATGGAGCATCAAACATTCCCCACGTCCCTTGAGGAACCTCTTTTTTAGTGTACAAAGAAATTGCTCCTGCACTAACATAACCCTCTTCCTCTAACTTCTTCTGCAGTTTATTATAACCTTCTAAGCTATACTCGTAAGAAACATCTCTGCTGACAGCATGCCCGTGCAGGAACACAACAGGCAAATTCTTATCTCTGCATTCTTCGCTAACACAGCATTCTTTCCTCTCGCCGAACAAATAGCACATTGCATTAACATCTTCAAATGAAAAATCAATCTCAGCAAACTCAAATTCTTTTATAGCAACTTCGCTGATACCAATCTCATTAACTTCTTCCATCGTAACATTAGCAGCAATACATTTCTCCGGCCTCTGTTTAGCAAGCTCAATTGCAAGCGCAGGAGTTAAATTGTATTCTGGATAATCTTGCGTATCAAAAAATTCTTTCCTAACCATAAATTCATCTATTAGTTCAAAATTAGCAGAATCAACATCAACTTGCCCGAGATATTTATTTGTTATATTTTGTTTTATATTCTTAACCTTCAAACTTATATTTCCTCTAAACTCATCTGTATTCGGATAATTCTGCTGCGCATAATCATCAGCCATATCAGCTGCTAGCTTGTCATACTCCAACTGCAGCTCATCAATTTTAGCGCAGCTTTCATTCAAATTAAAAATAGTCTGATTTGCCCTTTCCTTTATACTTGGATGCAAAACACAATCCTCAACAATCTCGCACTTTGCATCATACTCAACATCCAAAATTAATTCTCTTTTCATCGCTTCTCTTTTCTGCTCTTGTCCAGTTTTATCAAAAATAGATTTAACCCTTGCAAATATATCTGTAGCTAAACTTTTCTTATTCTCAATCGTATCTCTTTTTTTAAATTCACCAACAGCATCATTAAACTCAACAATCGTTTCATTTATTTTAATTGCTTTTGTTTCATTTAACAGAAATTCATTTCTTAATCTAACCAGCATATCATGAGAATTAACTAATCCATTAATTAATGAATTATAACTTTCAACAGCCGATGAAACGCTTTCATTAAGCTTTTCAAATTCATTTTCAGCTTCTGAGAATTCAATGCTTGCTCCATTTATTTCATTCTGCAAAGTAAAAATATCCTGCTGCTCCCAAATATCCTGCATTTTCTGCATTTGCTTTGCAAAACTAGAAAACTTCTTCTTGAAAGGAAAAAAATCTATCCTAAAATCATCAACGCTTCTGTTCAAATCAACAGCTGCTTTCTCAAATTCTTCTCTTTTGCCTTTCATTTCACTTAATCTATCAGCAAAAGAATTTAATTTACTCTTTAACTCTTCTTTCAAAGCTTTCTCATCATCGCTAAAATTATACTGAACAGTCAGCAAAACACTTCTTGTTGTTTTCTCCCCGGCAGTCTCGCATAAAAAAGTTCTTTCACTATTGCATTCCATGTTAAATCTGTACAGCTCTTGCCCAGAACCAAACCTATTTGCTTTAATCTCAAATTCCTTTTTTATCGGCAGTCCAGGCCTTATCTTAAATTCATCCTGCTCAACTACTTTTCCAGAACTCAAGTCTTCGAACTTTGAATTACAAACTGTGCTGCAAAACGGATTTGTTGTAACGCTGGCTTCAAACTCAACATTCTCGCTTCCGCCATGAACTAAAGACAACGCTTCTTTATTTATATTTAACTTTACAACAGTATCATTCCCTAAAATGAAGTTAAAAAACAATAAAATCTTAGTCCCAAACACAGCAGCTAGTATTAAAACAATAATTCCAATAACTATTGCTAAAGCCTTATTTTCATTAAACCACTCCTTCCACTTTTTTTTCATAAGCGAAAGAAAGCATTAATCTTATTTAAAACATGCGGTATTAAAAGAAAATAAAGGAAAAGTAATAAAAACACGTGCATCATCCTTAACTTAAAGAGGCGGTAGAATGAACTTCAAGACAATTAACCCGGCAACCGAAGAAGTAATAAAAACTTACAGAACAATAAGCGAACAATCAGCCTTAAACATAGCAAAACAGGCAAATTCTGCTCAAAAAAAATGGCGTGATTTAAAGATAAAAGACCGCGCTCATTACATGAAATCCCTATCAAAAACATTACTAAAAAATAAAAAACATTACGCAAAGCTAATCACAACAGAAATGGGCAAGCCCATTAGCCAGTCAATTGCAGAAATAGAAAAATGTTCTTGGTTAGCTGAATACTTTGCGGAAAACTCACAAAATTTTCTAAAAGAAGAGCCAGTTAAAACAGAAGCAAATAAATCTTTTGTCCGCTTTGATCCATTAGGAACAGTTCTCTGCATCATGCCTTGGAATTTTCCTTTCTGGCAGGCTTTGCGCTTCGCAGTTCCAGCCCTGATGGCAGGCAACACCGCTTTACTAAGACATTCAAACGTTGTTCCAGAATGCGCACTGGCAATTGAACAGTCATTCAAACAAGCAGGCTTCCCAAAAAACATTTTTAGAACAGTTATTACAGATTACGATTGCGTTAACTCATTAATCCCCTCGCCTTACATCCAGGGCGTTTCTCTAACTGGAAGCACGCAAGCAGGTTCAAAAGTTGCTCAAATTGCAATGCAAGCTCTGAAGAAATGCGTTCTCGAGCTGGGCGGCTCAGATCCTTTCATTGTCTTAGACGATGCAGATTTAAAACTCGCTTGCCAAAACGCAACAAGCAGCAGGCTGCTAAACGCTGGCCAAAGCTGTATTTCTGCAAAAAGATTTATCATAATTAAATCAAAAGCAAAGAAATTCACAGAATTATTCGTCAAATACACAAAAGCGCAAAAAATCGGCAACCCAATGAAAAAAGACACACAAGTTGGTCCTTTAGTGCGCGAAGAGCAATTAAAAACATTGGAATCGCAAGTGCAAGACGCTGTCAAAAAAGGCGCAAAAATACTTACAGGCGGTAACCGCCTCAACAGAAAAGGCTTTTTCTATGAACCGACAATAATCACAAACACAAAGCCAAGTATGCGCGTAATAAAAGAAGAAGTTTTCGGCCCAGTTGCCCCCATTATAATCGCAAAAAACGAAGCAGACGCAATTAGAATAGCAAACAGCTCTGAATATGGCTTAGGCGCAAGCATTTGGACAAGAAACAGAAAAAAAGCAGAGCAATTAGCACAAAAAATAGAAGCAGGCGTTGTTTTTGTAAATGGCGTCGTAAGATCAGATCCACGCATGCCATTCGGCGGAATCAAACGCTCAGGCATCGGAAGAGAGCTATCCTATTACGGGATAAAAGAGTTTGTTAATATTAAAAGTGTTATAGTAAATTAGGTGATTTTTATGTCGGAGTTAATTAATATTGTAAACGAAAAAGACAAAATAGTGGGCAAAACAGAAATAGAAGAGGCTCACAGGAAAAATTTTCTACATCGTGCTGTTCACATTTTTGTAATAAATTCAGAAGGTAAGCTTTTTTGTCGTCGTAGAAGTTTTAACAAGCCACGTTACAGGGGATATTGGTCTACTGGTGTTGGCGCACACGTTCTTTCTGGTCAAACTTACTCCAAAGTTGCATTAAAAGCTCTTAAAGAAACTCTTGGCATTTCATGCAAGCTAAAAATGATTGGAAAAGCACGTGTTCACGATAAGTATGAAAATGAAATCAGTGCAACTTACATAGGTTACTCAAATAAAAAATTAAGATTTAATAAAAGACAAATCGAAGGAGGGGAGTTTTTTACTATAAAGGAAATTAAAAAATTAACTAAACAGAAAAACGTAACCCCTCACCTAAAACATTCATTAAAATTATATTTAAAGTACAGAAAGAAACACTAATTCACAGCAAATCCAACGGACTTCTCACCTTCTTCAGCTCCTCTGCACTTACTTTAGTATATATCTGCGTCGTAGAAAGATCCGCATGTCCTAATAGTTCCTGTATCTTGCGGATATCAACCCCTGCTTCAAGCAAATGCGTTGCAAAACTATGCCTCAAAGTATGCACTTTAACCTGCTTCGCAATTCCTGCTTTCCTTGCAACATTCTTAACTAGCTTCTGCACAGCCCTCTTAGACAACTGCTGTCCATTCCTGCCCAAAAAAATATTTCCGCTGCTTCTTCCTTCTTTCTCTAAATACTTTCTAGTATCATTAACCAATTTATCAGATAAAATAAAAAACCTGTCTTTTGCTCCTTTCCCTTTCCTCACCCAGCCAACTTTCTCATTCAGCTCCAAATCCTCGACTTTCAAATTTACACATTCGCTCAGCCTTAATCCGGAAGAATAAAGCAGCTCTAAAATCAGCTTGTGCTTCTTATTCTTAACAACACTTAAAATTTTCTTCATCTCCTCTTTGCTCAGAACAACCGGAATATTCTTCGGCACTTTTGGCCTTTTAATGTCAAACTTCTTCCCCAAAATATCAACATAAAAAAACTCAAGCGCAGCAATCACTAAAGCAACAGTTCTGTTGCTCCTTTCCTTATCCGCCATTAAGTGCCCTAAATACCTCTTAACATCATCTTCAGCAACATCCTCAGCATTCTTCTGAATAAATTCCAAAAACTTCTTGTTGTAAAACATATAGGCAGAAAAAGTATTCTTGCTCAATCCCCTTATCTTAAGTTCATTTTCCAGTTTCTCTAACATTTAGACTAATCCCTCTTTAGAAGTTCGTTTAATATCATTTCTTATTTAAATGTTTTGATTACAAAAAGCTGAAAAATCATCAGCGCCATTACAATATGCTGTGCCCTTAATTTTGCTCGTGAGCTTGTCCACTTGTCAAATGGTAAAAGGAACTGTTTTTCTTTTAATTTAACAAATAATAAAACTTGTAATAACACTAAACAAAAAACAGCGAACGAGCAGGCACAGCACCGTTAAACTCTCAGAAACACTCATCCAAAATAACTCAGCGTCTTCTTCTTCTGCAGCTCAGTTGTCTGCTTTGCCTGCGACATCAGTCCTTTAAGCTTCTCCTCAAATCCCTGCGCTTGCTTTATCAACGGCTTCGGATCAACGTCCAAGTCTAGATACTTATCAAGCACTTTAATTATTTCAGCTGCTGCCTTGCTGTCCGGGAGATTAGAATGCGTCTCTCCAAAGAAAGCTGTTAATGGCACTTTTCCATCTTTTGCAGTCGCCATTAAGGCCCCCGTTACCCCAACAATTATGCCTTCCTGCAGCTGCTTAGCTATCTTATCCAACGCCTTTTTCTTTTTGCTATTAGTAGAAAAAAAGTAAACATTTGGCTGCGTGCTTCCCTGCATGCTTCCTACACCTTCAATTGAAATTATTTCTTTTGCATTAATCTGCTGCGCAAGATCCATTATTATTGCCCCTACATCCCACCCGACCCCTTTGCCTACGCTTATTGCATGAATTATTACAAGGTTATACTCTTTATTATAATGAATGCTTATCGGCTCAACAACCTTGTTGTCATGCACAGCAACAATCGCAGCCACATCATCAACTACAACGCTTCCAATCTGCTCTGTCCTTAAATGCTCCAGCAGGAACTCAGTAGCAATCGTTCCAATAAGCCCAATCCCAGGAAAGCCTTCAATAATAGTAGCTCCTTTCGGCTTCTTTTTTAAGATGAGTTGTGCGGGCATAATTAAAACGAAGTAGTTAATTGTTTATAAAGCTTTAGTTTCAATTATTATATATTAAAACAAAAGAAAAAGTGTATTTAAATGTTTTTATCTGCAGTTAGGATTTAAGCCGTATTCATTTACCGCACCACTTCTTATTCTATCTGCAACATAATCCCTATGCGGTTTCACTTCTGCACTTGTTACTTCTCCATTATTGTTCCCATCAACCGCTATTAGCAGCTTTCCAAGATCATTGTCACTCCTAACACTTTTTCCCTCAGCACCCAGCATAAATCTTAATGCATCTACTTCTCTTTGTGTACCTTCATCTGGAATTTCAAACCTAATATTGCCAGAACTATTGCTTAAAACCATACCTTCTCTTATTTCTCGTGGCCCTCTAACACTAAAATACCCATTTCCACCACCCCAATTATAAATGCCACATCCAACTTCCCACAGAGCTATGGTAGCTACGCCTGTAATTATCGCACCTTTCCAATTATCTCTTAGCCAATCAAATCCATCGGTTAGTAAGTCCATTAACGACATTTAAACCACCCAAGAATAAATTGGATTTAGCTATTTATAAATCTTTCGAAAAATTACTACTTTAAAGTACTATCAAAACTTGTTAAGTTCTTGCTTTCATCCTTTCTTTTTCAGCTCCTCAACTTTTGCTGCTAAAAATACAGTTACTTGGTGCTCAAGCGCAACCACAGAATTTGTCCATTTCAACAGCGCGCTGTACGCGTCATTTATCTTTCTTGCTTGCTCAGCAGCATCCTCCAATCTCCCATTTCTTGCAGCTTCAGTCAACTCTCTTATCCCTTCACTTATTTCTTTATTAAGTTTTAATATATTATCAGAAGCTGTTTCTAGTTGTGTTGCTTGCTCATCAGGGGCATCTTCCACGCCCTTAATTCTCATAGCAGCATTTGCTGCTAGCCCAACATATCCGCCAATCCCAACTTCCAATTTTTTCACCTTCGCAACTTGTCCTAAGAGCCATCTTTTGCCTCTAAGCGCTCTAGGGTCGTTCTTAGCAATTGCATCAACTAATCCAGCGAGCACTTTTTTTGCTTCTTTTATTTTAGTAGCCTCTCTTCTAAGTGTTCTTACACTCTGTTTCTCCCACTCTCTTGCTTCTTTCAAGTCACCTCTAATCGCCCTAAACTCCTCTTCCCCAACACTCTCCCCAGCAAATGTCCTTTTAAACCAATTAAATATTCCCATTTTACTTCACCTCATGTTGCAGCAGCTGCCGCAGCTTGCTTGCGTTCGTAAGTTTTTGATAGGTAATAAACAATCTGTCTTTCCATAGCAACCACACCGTTTGTGTATTCTAATAACTTGCTATATGCATCGTCTACAAATTTTGCCCGCCTCGAAATTTCACTCCAATTTGGATTATCTACTTGTACAAAAACCGCCAAATGTTGAATCCCTTCACTTATAACCTTATTTTCAGCAAGTATTGCATTTTTTAGTCTTTTCAGATTATCTCGCACATTTTGATTATTAATTTCTTTCACTTCAATGTCCACGGTCTTTTGCGCTAGAATACCTATAAGCCCAACATAACCCCCAATCCCTACCTCCAATCTCTTCAACTTAGCAATTTGCCCTTCAGCCCATCTTCTGCCACTGAGTTTTTTTCTATCGCCTTGGGCTATAGCACTAATCAAACCAGCCAAGATGTCTTTAGCCTCTTTTATCTTTGATGCTTCCCTTTTTAATGAGCGCATAGCATTCTTCTCATCCTTCCTTGCTTCCCTCAGATCTTTTCTAAGCGCTTCTCTTTCTTCCTCCTCTACCGTTTGCGGCCGCCTTTGTCCTCTAACACCGCTTACCAGATGAACTATAAGATGCCCAATACCAAAAAGTAAGATAATCCATGCAGCAAAATACAGTAACGAAAGTACCAAATCAATTCCACCAAGATTATTCTCTATAAAATCTCCGACAGTAGGAATAGAGTAAAGTATGCTGTAAAAAGCTATATACCAAAGGGCAGTTAAATATCCGACGGTTGCTGCAGGAGCTTTATGCCTTATTACATAAAGCAACCCCAACATAAATAAAATCAGCAGTATTACGGCAGAAATCCATCCTGAAAAGTTAAGCAAACCCTTATCTAAAAATTCTTTCTCTAAAAATACTAAGCCCCCTGTAAAAGCAGCGCTTAATGCAAAACATAAAGCAATTTTTTGTCTTGATAAATCCTGACTAAAAAATTTAGAAAACGATGCCATAGTTAAAGCCATCCACATAATAAAAAATATTATGGAATCAAAAAACACCCAATAAGTAGGATATTTATGAAAGAGATCCTTGAAAAAATTGCCCGCATCCGCCAAACTATCTGTCACTTTTGCAGCAAAAACTACTGTAGTAGAAAGCAACAACATCAATAATAAGATCACCGCTGCGAGCTTTTTCTTCATCCTTTACGAGCACCTCATTTTTACAAGACTAAGTAACAAAAAACCTTCCAACCTATTTAAACATTTCTATTTATAAGTAGCACCATTTAAAAACCAAAAGGTATATAAGAACAACCTTATATACAGGATAAAAATCAAAAAGGTGATATCCAAATGGCATTAAAAACGCTAACAATGATGTTCAAAGATAAAAAAGCCCAATTAGGCGTTATTGAAGCAAAATTCTTCTTTATCGGCTTAATAATAGGATTGATCATAGGGGCTGTTTTAGTAACACTATCCTGCAAAGGAATTTTCATTCCAAAGATAGGTTTCTTCTGCGGGTAATTTTTTCTTTTGGTAATTTTTATATAGTTTAAGTTAATTCTAGCTTCAAATGGCAAAAAAGAGAGCAACAACAAAACAAATTCTAATAGAAGAAAAGAGAATTGAAGAACTAGGCAGATCTGAGCTTAAAGAACTAAAAAAGCTTGAACAAGATATAAAAAAGACCCAAGCCCCTCATCCTTTAACAAAAATTACTTACAAAGACGTTATTCGCGGCTCAATCGGCGCATTGTTCGGCACTGTTGGTCACTTTGCTTTCTTCTACGGCGCAGAATTAGCAGAAACAATTTCAATGCAAAGGGCAACCTTCCTCTACTTGCTCTCACTGCTAGTCTGTTTCCTCTTCATGTATTACTCTGGCTTTAGGAAAGTTAAAGAGATTAAAGTAATGCATTTCATCCCAATAAGAGTTGCTGTTGTTTATGTAGTTGCACTAGTGGTTATCTTCATAACATTGTTCGTCTTTGGTTTCATAAACTTGACCTCCTCATTCACACATATTTACAAAACAATCGCAACAAATTCATTGTTGGCTGTGCTTGGCGCAAGCACCGCTGACATATTGGGGAAGGATTAATGGCAAAACAAAAATTTGCGTTGTTGAAACAATTTACAGAAAGACTTAGTGGAGTGTATTCTGCAATCTCCAGCAGAATTATTGGCATAATAGAGGTTTTAAACACAACACATGAAACTGACGAAGAAACAAGGCAACTTATTGAAGAAACTGTTGCATCATTAATACTTGTTGAAGAAAAAATCAGAGTAGAAAAAGGATTAGCAGAAAGGAAAGTATTGAGAATACTTAAGAGACAGATAACAAAAATCAGAAGTTTAGAAACATACTTAAGAATATCAGAAAGAAAAGCCACTCCAAGAATAATTAGAAAAATCAACCAACTAGATGAAGAACTTAAAAAGTTATTTGCTGCAGAGGAAGTAGAAATCCAAAGATTAGAAAGAACAAGAAGAGTTGCATAACTACTTTATCTCAACCTTCGTCCCCAAACTCTGCCCAGGCAGTCCTTTCTCAAACACAACTCTAACCGCTCCTTTCCCGCCATGCGCCTTGCTCACATAGCCAGAAATAGTTACTTTCTTCTTGCCAACAGGATTAACCCAGACAATCTTCTTCCCTTCAAGCGCAGTAGCCTTCTTTCTATTGTCAACTTTCTCAAACTGCACAATCAGCTGATTCCCTCTCCTCGTCTTGTGGCTCCCCCTGAAAGCTACAATCATTCCTTGCATGTCCGCAAAAATAAGCAGGTTATTTAAAAAGGTTGCTAAATACATCGACTGCGGAGCACATCAAATTCTCTTGGAATAATCTCTTTATGCGACGCTATTAAAATTTAAGTTTAGAGTTAACCATTAACAAAAAATAAGGTTAAAAATTAAAAGAGTTAAAACTAAAATAAACTAATTTACAACATAAACCACAATATCACCGGCAGCAGCAAGCAGCCCATCGCATGACTTCTGCTTACATTAAACAAAGGGGCAATCATTCCGGTTAAAGTTGCAACAACCAATACAATTAACCCAACCCAGCCAGACAACAACCCAACCAACAACACAACAAACCCAATCACAGAAAAACAAAGCCATTTATACTTCACTTTCTCCAGCCACTTTGCGAAATGCTTTGCAAAAAACAATGTCAAAAGCATAGCAGCGCTTCCAGCAACTAAAGCAGCAACTAAAAACAAACTAAACTGCCAGATAAATATTTTCTCAAGCAGCTCGCGGACAACAACAATCGCTCCATTCCTCGCTTTATCAAGTGCAAAGAAAGTTATCAGGCTTGCAATCATATTGGCCGTTCCAATTCCGCCAACCAAAACCAAGAAATTCTTATTCCCTCCCCTTAAAAACTGCGAGCCGACAACTGCTGCCTGCGCTGGCCCAACCCCGGGAAAAAATCCGACCAAGCTTCCAACGATAGAAGAAATACCAACCGTTGTAAACAACTGCCTTTTCTTGACATAAGTCTTCTCCATAATCTGCTGCTTCGGAATATTTACCTTTTCATTCAAACTCATCAGCAAAGTTGACAAACCAAACAGACCAGAAAGCATAGGAAACAGCGGCTGTTCTAAGTCCAAATTCAGCACAACCAAACCAAGCACCCCACTTAAAAGAAAGACAAATGCTGCAAATAATTTGCTCTTCTCCCTTAGTACCATCCAAACAACAATCAAAATCAACAGCCATCCAATCCAGTTCGCTAAAACATCCTGTAGTTTAATCATAACAAAAACAAGCAGCGGAGACAAAACAACAACCAGCACAAGAGCAAAATAACTTCCAATAGTCATTAATTTAACCGCTTCATAGCCTCTGCCTTGCAAAAGCATTCTATGTCCAGGCAGCACAGCTAACACACTTTCAGCTTCAGGCGCGCCTAAATAAATTGATGGGATCGCATCAAGAAAAGTATGCACAACAGCCATGCTTATGATAAATACCGCTAAAACATTAGCATCAACTATCCTTAAAAGAACCGCAGACAAGCTGAGCAAAATAGCAGCAACTAAGTTTACGTGCACCCCTGGAACTAACCCAGTTACAATCCCGGCTAAAATCCCCAAAACCAAAGCTAAAAATATCTCAATCATATTTCTCCACACGATTTCCAATTATCTCTTTCTTCCCTTTATACTCCTCCAAACTACCAGTAACTTTCACAACATCCCCTTCATAGATGCTCACATTTCCAGACCTAAACAAGACTACCGTTGTCTTGTCAATCCTCTCTTGAGCGATTTCCAAAAACATTACATTCCCAGCATCGTGCACCCTTGTCACAACGCCCAAAACTTCAACTTCCTTTCCTTCCGGCAATTCATCTAGTCTAGAAATCACTTGCTGACTGACTCCAAGCTTCTCGGATAGAATAAACAATACAATAATCCCGGCAATAGCCCCAATCAAAGCTATTTTCTTTAAGGTTTTATCTTCCATTTTCAAATAGAAACAAGACTTAATTTTATATTTAACCCACAACCTTTATAAAACACCTGTTCTACAAAAATTAAATGCATAAAAAGAGGATACAAAGCCCCAGCTCAATTAACACATACAAGCAATGCCCTAGAAAATACTTCTACAAATATATCTTAGGGCTTCCAACAAAGCCCTCATTCCACCAGGTTAGGGGAAAAATAGCGCACTCTGTCTTAGAAGATTTCTTCGACATTGACACTTCAAACATAACAATGGAAAACTTTGAAAATAAACTCAAAAAACAAATGCAAGATTTATTTCTAGCACACTGGCAGCTCAACCAGCAGTTGCTTAACAGCTTCGGAATCCACGAAGATCAAGCAAAATTCTACGTTTCAGAAACCCTGCTCATGCTTCTCAACTGGCTGGAACAATTCATTAAAAGAATTAAAGGCTCAAGCTCAGGCAATTTCCAGGAAGCATTCCAAAACCTTAGTCGTCTAAGGTTTCATGATTATTTCTCTCCTGAATTTTATGTTCATGGTTTTGTCTACG
>CAYJSO010000003.1:2048-22747 GCA_964372795.1 uncultured Methanosarcinales archaeon | reverse complement strand
GCATAATCCACATAAACTTTGGAATACTAATCGGCTTCTACAATATAATGCGTGCTCACGGATTAAAACACGCCATCTTGGAAAAATTAAGCTGGATTGTATTAGAATTTGGATTAGTATTAATGGTATTATCATTGATAAATTTAATTGCGCTAAGTGTATGGCTCGGCGTAGCTATTATTTTAATTTCGCTTATAATGCTCTATTTGGGCGAAGGCATCAAAGGATTAATAGAGCTTCCAGCTATATTCAGCAACACCCTCAGCTATATGCGTCTTGGCGCAGTTGGCTTATCTTCAGTTAGCTTGGCATTTGTTATTAATGATGTGCTTGCAAAGCCTTTCCTGCACAAAGGCGGATTTTACATAGTAATCGCACTATTGATAATGCTTATAGGACACATAATAAATATAGCTCTCGGAATTATAGGCCCATTCCTGCACGGCATAAGATTGCATTACGTTGAATTTTTCTCCAAATTTTTCCATGGAGGAGGACAAGAATACAAGCCTTTTGGTTACAAAACCGGGCTTGGAGGTGAATAATATGGTAGAAGCAATGACAGCAATGGCTGCAGCAGTAGCAATTGGAGCAAGCGCGATTGCAGCAGCATGGGCTGAAGCAAAGATTGGTACAGCAGCAGTAGGCGCATTTGCAGAAAAAGAACAGCTGTTTGGTAAGGGATTGATCTTAACTGTAATCCCGGAAACGCTGGTTATCTTCGGTCTGGTAATTGCAATCCTAATACTGTTCACGTAAACTAATGCTGTTCACGTAAAAAGAACAAAAATAGGGCTAGAAAATGGGACTGGACGAAGTAAGAAAGCAAATAATAGAAGAGGCTGAGCAGCAGACAAGACTCTTGCTGCAAGATGCCCATACAGAATCAGCTAGAATAATGTCTGAAGCAGAGCGGGGAATAAAGCAATACGAAAAAGAGCTGAGAGCAAACGCAGAAAAGCTGATTGTGACAGCAGAAAGGAAAGAGCTCGCAGCAGCAGAATTTGAGGGTAAACGCATGCTGCTCGACAAGAAAAAAGAAATGATCAACAAAGTAATTGAAGAAGCAAAGAAAGAACTCAAGCATCTGCACGCAGAACAAAGAAAGGCGGCTGTAACAAAACTGCTCAACATGGCAAAACAGGAAATAGAAGTAAAAAAAGTCTACATAAACGAGCGCGACATTAGCTACATAAAAGAAAAAGGCATAGTAACAAAAGAACGCGAAATGCTTGGCGGCCTAATCGCAGAAACATCAGACGGCAAGATCAGCGTTGACTTCAGCTTTGAAACACTGCTCGATGAAATAAAACAAACTCATCTTCAGCAGCTAAGTGGGGTGTTGTTCAATGAGTGAGCTGCATGGAAAATTTTGGCTTGGATTTGACCCGTACACCTACGCAAGAGTCAGCGTAATGAAAGGCGAGCTGCTAAAGCAGCAGCAATGGCACTCGCTGTTAAAAATGGGAACAAATGAAATGCTCCGCTACCTGCAGGATGCAAACTACAGGCAGGAAATTGACGAGCTCGGAGTTGAAAAAAGAGATTTAACAGCGCTGGAAATTGCATTAAATAAAAACCTCGTAAGAACATTTGCCAAACTAAAGCGCATATCAGACGAAAAGCTGCAAAAAGTTCTCTCCCTCTACCTATTACGCTACGACATGGAAAATTTCAAAACAATAATAAGAGGCAAGCTCTCAAACATTTCAGACGAAGAAGTCATACAGCTGCTAATCCCCTCAGTAAACTGCACAAAAGAATTTTACACGCAGCTGATAAAAAAAGAAAACATTATGCAAATAATAAAATCATTCCCATTCTACAACTTATTAAAGCTCCAAAAAGAAAACGGAAACAATAACACTGAGCTTTTTGAAATTGAAAATGCCCTTGATCGCTATTACTTTGAAGAACTGTTTGAACTCAGCAATCAGCTTGCGGGGCAAGGCGCCGCATTAAAAGAATTCATCCAGGCAGAACTGGACATTTTAAACATTAAAATCGTTTTGCGCCTGAAGAAAGAGCAATTTGGGCTTTTGGAAATTAAAAAGCATCTCATTCACCCGAAAAAAGAAATTTCTTACTTGGCAGAAGAAGAAAGCATACGCGACATAATAAAAGAATTAAACAGAATGCACTACACGCAAATAAAAGGCGATGAAGCGAATACAGAAGAAGAACTGCTAATACAATTAGAAATTGACTTAGACACATCATTGCTAAAAAAAGAAGTGCTGTTAATGCACCAATTCCCATTAACAGTAAACGTAATGCTCGGCTTTATGTTTGCAAAAGAAATAGAGGTAAAAAACCTTAAAATACTGCTGAAAGGCAAGCAGCTTGGCCTGGAAGAAAGCTACTTGAACAAACTGGTGGTGATAGCGCAATAAAAGCGATAAAAATCGATAAAATCAGCGCAAACAAAATGGAACTGGCTGTTATTGGAGGAACAGAATTCACGCTCGGCTTTAGATTGGCTGGAATAAAAAAGGTTATCGACTACAAAAACCAGCAGGACATAAAGCAGTTAATGCTCAGCGCGCATACAGGCGTTGTAATAATCTACCAAAAAACATTTGATGTATTGGAAGAACAATTAAAAGAAGACATTATCAACTCAATAAAACCGGTATTTGTAGTTGTCAGCTCCCAGCCGCAGGAAGAATTAAGAAAAATGATTATCCGCTCAATTGGAGTGGACTTGATGAAAGAGGAAAAATGATAAAAACAAAAAAAGAAACAAAAGAAAACCGCTCGGCAAAGTGTAGTGCCTGCTCGCTCGCTGTTTTTCCGCTAAACAATTTCACATATCTCAGTTTATCCCGCCAAAGAAAAACAGTACCTGACTCTTACTCACGAATAGTCCAGCTCGCTCGCAACATAATGGCACTGCACACTTTGCCTAAATACATTAAAACGCCAGAAAGGTGATTAACAATGACAGGAAAAACAGGAACAATTTACAGGATCGCTGGCCCGGTTGTAGTAGCCAAAGGAATGGACGCCCGTATGTATGATGTTATTCGTGTAGGCAATGAAAGACTGATGGGCGAGGTCATCCGCATAGACGCTGATTTAATCACAGTCCAGGTTTACGAAGACACTTCTGGAATAAAACCAGGCGAACCGGTAGAAAATACAGGCGAACAGCTTTCAGTAGAGCTTGGCCCTGGCTTGCTCACATCAATTTACGACGGAATCCAGCGTCCATTACAAGTTCTAAAGCAAAAAATCGGCGACTTCATCTCAAGAGGGGTAGAAGCTCCTGGTCTAGATAGAAAAAAGAAATGGCACTTCAAAGCAATTGCAAAAAAAGGCGATAAAGTTGCTGAAGGCTTTGTCTTGGGAGAAGTAGAGGAGACCAAAGGCTTTATCCACAGAATTCTTGTTCCTCCAAACATCAGCGGCACAATCAAAGAAATAAAAACAGATGATTTCACAGTTGAAGAAACAATCTGCACACTAGAAGATAACACAAAGCTCTCAATGCTCCAGCGCTGGCCAGTTAGAAAAGCAAGGCCGGTTAAGAAAAAACTGGCACCCGAGCAGCCATTAATAACAGGACAAAGAATATTTGACATTTTATTCCCATTGGCTAAAGGCGGAACAGCCGCTATCCCAGGCCCATTCGGCGCAGGAAAAACAGTCTCCCAGCAGCAATTGGCGAAATGGTGTGATGCTGAAATTATTGTCTACATCGGCTGTGGCGAGCGCGGAAATGAAATGACAGAAGTGCTCACAGAGTTCCCGGAATTAAAAGATCCTAAAACTGGTTTGCCTTTGATGAACCGCACTGTTCTAATCGCAAACACAAGCAACATGCCAGTAGCAGCAAGAGAAGCTTCAGTCTACACCGGCGTAACAATAGCAGAATACTTCAGAGACATGGGCTATTCTGTTGCAGTTATGGCTGACTCCACAAGCAGATGGGCAGAAGCAATGAGAGAGATTTCAAGCAGATTAGAAGAAATGCCGGGAGAAGAAGGCTACCCTGCTTACCTTGCAACAAGATTGGCAGAATTCTACGAAAGAGCCGGCCCTGTCATAAACTTCAACAATTCCAAAGGCTCTCTCTCAATAATCGGGGCAGTTTCCCCACCAGGAGGCGACTTTAGTGAGCCAGTAACCCAAAACACACTCAGAGTTACAAAAACTTTCTGGGCATTGGATGCAAAGCTAGCACAAAGAAGACACTTCCCAAGCATCAACTGGCTGACATCTTACTCATTATATTTAGATGCTCTGGAGCCGTGGTTTGCCAAGAACGTCTCGGCAGAATGGCGTCTGCTGATAAACAGGTTAATGACTTATTTGCAGGAAGAAGAAAAGCTGCTTGAAATTGTTCAGCTAGTAGGAAGCGACGCATTGCCGGAAAAACAGCAGCTGATTTTAGAAGTCGCGCGAATGATTCGCGAGTCTCTCTTGCAGCAGAACGCCTATCATGAAATCGACACTTTCTGCTCGCCAAAAAAGAGCTACATGATGATAAAATCCGTGCTAAAATATGCTGATTTGGCGCAGACTGCACTAGACCAGGGAGCAAGAATAAAACAATTGCTGGACGTTAAATCTAAAGACAGAATAGGAGAAGCAAAGTTCGAGAAAGATTACGAGAAGCTGCTTGCAGATGTCCAAAAGCAGATGGAATCAGAGTTTGAGAAGCTTGCAAGAGGTGAACGAAGGTGATAGCAAGATGAGAGAGTACAAAACAATAAGCAAAATAGCAGGCCCTCTTGTATTTGTAGAAAAAACAGAGTCCGTTGGTTATGGAAACTTAGTTAAAATCTCTCTTCCAAACGGAGAAACAAGGAATGGTCAAGTTCTAGACACAAGCGAAGAAATTGTAGTTGTGCAGGTATTTGAAGGCACGTCCGGCATAGACAGAAAAAGCAAAGTAAAATTTCTGAAGGAAACAATAAAGCTGCCGGTTGCAAAAGATATGCTTGGCAGAATCTTTGATGGCTCTGGCAAGCCGATTGACGGCGGCGCAGAGATAATTCCAGAAAAGCGCCTCGAGATTATAGGCAGCGCTATCAACCCTTACGCACGCGCTCAACCATCTGACTTTATCCAAACTGGCATAAGCACGATAGATGCAATGAACACTTTAGTTCGTGGACAAAAGCTGCCGATTTTCTCCGGCTCCGGCTTGCCGCACAATGAAATTGCTCTTCAAATTGCAAGGCAAGCAAAAGTAGTCGGCCAAAAAGAAAATTTTGTTGTTGTATTTGCAGCAATGGGCATCACAAATGAAGAAGCCCAGTACTTCATAAAAGACTTTGAGGAAACTGGCGCGCTTGACAGAAGCATTGTATTCCTAAACTTAGCTGACGATCCAGCAGTCGAACGCTTAATCACACCAAGAATGGCTCTCACAGCAGCAGAATACTTTGCCTACGAGCATAATGCACACGTTCTTGTTATTTTAACAGACATGACAAATTACTGCGAATCATTGAGAGAAATTGGCGCAGCAAGAGAAGAAGTTCCTGGCAGAAGAGGCTATCCTGGCTACATGTACACAGACTTAGCAACAATATACGAAAGAGCTGGCATGATTAAGGGCAGAAAAGGAAGTATAACTCAAATTCCAATTTTAACAATGGTAGGAGATGACATCACACATCCAATTCCTGATCTGACCGGCTACATCACAGAAGGACAAATTGTACTGAATAGAGAACTGCACAGAAAAGGAATTTACCCGCCGATTGATGTGCTGCCTTCTTTATCTAGATTAATGAATTTAGGCATTGGCCAAAAAAAGACAAGAGATGATCACAAGCAGGTTTCAGACCAGATGTACGCAAACTACGCCGAAGGCCGCGACTTGCGTGGATTAGTCGCAATAGTTGGCGAAGAAGCATTGTCAGACAGGGACAAGAAACTGCTCCATTTCGCTGCAGCATTCGAAGACAAATTTGTCAGGCAAGCAAAGAGCGAAGACCGCGACATAAAAGGATCCCTTGACTTAAGCTGGAACTTGCTAGCATCAATACCCAAGCGCATACTCACACGCATTAGTCCAGAACTCAAAGAAAAGTATTACAAAGGTAAAGAGGAGTAAAGAGATTACAAAAAGCAGAGACTGCGGAGCACATAAAGTCAGTAATGACAATAAGATTATGCGACGCTACTATATTAAAAATTAAAATAGATAAAAAAGTTAAAATTACAAAACAAAAAATAAAACAAGAATAAGAGTAAATTAAATAAAAAAACCAAAACACTAAAAATGTCCCTAAACATCAAACCGACAAGAAGTGAACTTATCAAATTAAACAAACAAATCAAGCTGGCTAAGTCAGGGCATTCTCTGTTAAAAAAGAAGCGTGATGGCTTAATTCTAGAATTCTTTGAAGTTCTGAAAAGCGCAAAAACAGTCAGAAAAGAGCTTGCACAAAGATACAAAGAAGCCCAAAAGAAGCTGAACATAGCAAGAACATTATACACAGATTTACGCCTGCGTTCTTTAGCACTAGCAATACAGGACACGCCAACAATTGACTTGGAAACAAAAAACATAATGGGAGTCAAAGTCCCAAAGATAGAAAGCAAGCAGATAGTTAAAACATTAGCGCAGAGAAAGCTTGGAATTGCTGGCTCAACTGCAGTAATAGATGAAGCAATTTCAGCTTACGAAAAGCTGACCCAAGACATAATAAAAGCCGCAGAAGTGGAAACGACTATGAAAAAGCTATTGACAGAAATCGAAAAAACAAAGCGCAGAGTAAATGCTCTAGAGTTCAGTGTAATTCCAAAGATGGAAGCGATGAAGAAATACATCAAATTCAGATTAGAAGAGCTGGAAAGAGAGAATATATTCAGGTTGAAAAGGGTTAAAGCCAAAGCTGAGTAGAAAAGTTTTTATACTAGCTATCATGTACTTGTTTTTTTAATGGATACGTTTTACCCAGTAGTAGAAAAAGAAAATAGTTCTGGCGGATTAAAAGTTATATTGCCTGATTCTCCAAGTTGCGCAAGATATACAGCAAGAAGAATTCCATTCGACGAGCCAGGCATTTTAACACTTACTTTAAGATCAACCCAGGGAAGTTACCCATTAGAAACATTTGTAGAATCATCTTCATACAGACGAGAAGGAGATTCATGGGTTAAAATAGATGGAAATTTAGAGCCGGATAGAATCGAACCAGGCACGCTCGAACACAAAGCATTCGAACTGCTTCTAGCAGAACTACAAAAAGAAGCGAAAAGATAATGGACCGGCCGGGATTTTCGTTAATATAAGCAACTTCGAACCCGGAGCCTCCACAATTCTGGAAAGCTTGCCAATGTGGTTTCATGCTTCGTGTCATGCCGTTAGACCACCGGCCCATTAAAAGCAAATCTATTTAAACACTATAAAAATCTTTCCTTTCATGCCAATAACAGGAATCGAAACTTTAACATATGTTTTCCGCATAGCAGCAGGCGCTTTGCTGGTCTTCGCCGGACTAACCAAAATAGCAAACCTTAAAGGCTTCTTCGTAACAGTCGTTCAATACGGCATTTTAACAGGCAAACTAGCAAGAATCTTTGCCTACTCTTTGCCATTCGCAGAAACGTTATCAGGCATCCTTCTAATCTCAGCCTGGAACATAAAATACGGCTCAATAATAGCATTATTAGTAATGTTCTCAAGCACATTTGGCGTTCTATTTGCTTTATTAAAACAAAAGAAAATGGATGACTGCGGCTGCTTTGGAGGAACGATAAAAGTCCCTTTAAGCTGGAAAAAATTCGCTGAAAACATGGTCTGGATGATTTTGATCGCAGTTATAACGCTGCACGCTTGGGAGATAATTTAGATCTCATATTGGTTAATTTAAAATGGAAATTATTTTCAGAGAACACGCAGAACTGCGAATAAAAAGAAGGGGCTTACTAAAGAAAGAAGTAATTAACGCGATAAAATACCCGGAAAAAACAATAAAAGTGCATGGCAAGCACCATTATCAAAAGAATATTGGCAGAGGAACAATAGAAGTGTGCTGTGAGAAAACAGAAAAACATATATATGTAATCACAGTATATTGGATGTAAAATGGAAATAACATACGATAAAGAAGCGGACGCAATGTACATAGAATTTCGCAAAGGAAAATTCGCTAAAAACAAAAAGATTGACGAACTTACAATAATCGACCTTGATGAAGAGGGCAATATCCTTGGCATAGAAATACTTGAAGTTAGTAAGAGAATTCCAATAGAATCTCTTTCTCAAATCAATGTAAAAAACCTTTTGGTAGCATCAAACTGATAAATAAAATAATTGCACAACCTTTAAAAACCAAAATGCACTAACCCACAAAAATGGTACTCAACTGGATTCCCTTGGTTTTGCGCATTGCTCTCGGAGCAGAATTTATAGCACACGGCTATCCTAAATTTAAAAATTTCAAACAAACAGCAGAATGGCTCGCAGGCACCGGCTTCAAACCAGGCAAATTCTGGGCAGCTGTTCTAGCCTCAGCAGAATTCTTCGGTGGAATTGCAATTTTGCTTGGCTTCGCTTCAAGAGTTTTCACAGCATTCCTAATTACAAGCATGTCAATCGCAACTCTATTAAAAATCTTCAAATGGAAAGTCCCTTTCAGCAAAGGCAACGAAGCAGGCTGGGAATGGGACTTGCTCATACTAGGCGGATTAATCACATTATTCCTGCTCGGCTCAGGCAACATCTCAATAGACAGCTATATCCAGTGGAGTCAATTAATCGGGTGGAGTTTGGGGTAATTTCTAGTCAAAACCAATACATTTATATACTACCCAAAAGAACAGCATTTATACACAAATTGGATAAGGCAGAAACAGAGAGTTAATGTTTACATGCTCATTCTGTTTCGTCAAAACCAAAGGTTTTGATGCACTAGAAATCTGTGATTTCTTTGTGCAAAGTTGTATAAACAACACTTTTTATCCAGGAGAAAACTAAATGGAATTTCAGGAATTAGAAGTACAAAAAGAGATAGTTCAGGCTCTAACCGAGCTTCAAATAACAGAAGCAACAGACATACAGCAAAAAACAATTCCGCACATAAAAGCAGGAAAAGATGTCATAGGGATGTCAAAAACAGGCTCTGGAAAGACAGCAGCCTTCAGCATTCCAATTCTCGAAAAAATTGAGCATAACAGAGGCATCCAGGCTTTAATAATGGCTCCAACCAGAGAGCTTGCAGTCCAGATAGCGACAGAATTTAAGAAATTCGGCAAATACAAGCACGTTAACATAACAGCGATTTACGGCGGGGTTTCTTTAAGTCCGCAGATTGAGCACCTAAGAAAAGCAGACATCGTTGTAGGCACTCCGGGCAGATTAAAAGATCACCTGCAGAGAAACACTTTAAACTTGTCAAAAATAAACTGCGTCGTATTGGATGAAGCAGACAAGATGGTTGACATGGGCTTTATAGAAGACATTGAAATAATTTTACGCTACACACCGAAACAAAAGCAAGTTCTTTTGTTTGGCGCAACACTTTCAGAGGAACTTGAAAGATTAAAGCACAAATACACACGCAACCCAGTTACTGTAAGAGTCGAAACACAGGTTGAGAAAGGCTATCTTAAACAGCAGTACTACAGCGTAATGCCCCACGAGAAGTTTTCTCTTCTGGTGCATTTACTAAAAACAGAGAAGGTTGAACGCGCAATAATTTTCTGCTCGACAAGAGCAACAGTTGACATATTGGCAAGAAACTTGCGCAGCAATGGAATAAAAGTGGAAAGCATACACGGCAAATTAAGCCAGAGCAGGCGCCTGCAGGTAATAAACAATTTCCACCATGGAGACCCTTCGATACTGGTTGCTTCAGCAGTTGCTGCTCGCGGCTTGGACATTAAGGATGTAACGCACATTTTTAATTACGACTTGTCGCAGGATCCACAGGAATACATTCATCGCGTTGGAAGAACAGCAAGAGCAGGCAAGCAGGGCATTGCAATAACTCTGCTAAGTCCGAGAGACTATGAAGTTTTCCAGAACATTCTTGCCAGATACAGAATGCCAGTCGAAGAGAAAACAGCAGAAAACTATCCAAGAATAAAGTTTGACGCAGGCAGATTCAGGCAGCAGCACAGCAGATTCGGACAGCAAAGAAGGCCCTTCAACAGAAGCTCGTACAGAAGACCGCATTATCAAAGAAGATACAGCTAAAGCATCGAAAACAAAAGCGATATCTTTTTATACAATTTAATAAACCTTCTTATAATATGAAAAAGAGGCTTCTATTAGCAGCAATACTAGTTTTCTCTATTATTCTCGCTAGCTGCGCACAGGAAAAAGTTACAGAAACTGAAACACCACAACAAGAACAGATTCTACAGAAAGAAATACAAATTAACACAATGACTTTTGAGGTTACAATACCAGAAAACACTATTGAAGGAGATACAGTGTGGGTATACATAAGACAGCTTCCGCACAAGATGGAAAAAATTGAAGACTACATTTATAGTGTAACTCTCAATGAGGTCCAATTATTTGGTGAAGGATACATTGTAGGAGTAAACGAGAAGCTAAAATACAGATATTCAAGAAATGGTTATGATTTTCACACAGCCGAATATCTTAAACCAACACCTGAAGAGCCTGACAGAGACACTAACAATTACTTCTGGACTGCACATGGAAGGGAAATTGATTACGAGCCAGGCAAGATTCAAAAAGACACAATAGAAAGATGGAGATGGTTTCCAAAAGAAGGAATGATTACCAAGACAACTGATTTAGAGCCTTCAGGAAAATTTTTACCTAGAGTAAATAACATGGAGTTCAGATCAGGTCAAACAATTGAGGATCTGTATGTTCCTGCATTCCACGATTTTTTCAATTCAACTGCTGAACATTTGAAAGAGCAGGGTTATACGTGGATAGAGCTTGATCCGCCATGGCAATGGATTGAGGAAGGTGGCTTACCAAAGGTCAAAAATTTAGCGGACGTACCAGAAGCTGGTGCTCCCAATTACCCAGACGATGAAACTCTTCTTGAGGAATTGAATGCATACAAACAACAAGACCTGAAAGTTCTCGTAGCTCCTCAACTTTGCTGCACCCCGCTTGATACAAAAGATAAACCAATAGAATGGTGGAATGCCTATTTTGACGAAACTGAAAAATTCTTGGTGCATTTTGCTAAGCTAGCTCAGCAAGGAAAAGCAGATGCATTTATGTATGCCATTCCCTCATCGCAAATGGAAAGTGCTCCAGTTGATGTAGCGGCAAAATGGAAAGAAATTTGGAAGAGCGTGCACAAAGAATTCCAAGGTGAAGTTGGACAGATGGTGTGGATAGGAGGTCCACCAACACCACAACCTATACCCAGCCCAGAATCTATAACATGGTATGATCAGCTTGATTTCATTTTAATCGCAACAGAATATCCCCTATCCGAGAAAGACAATCCAACTGACGAAGAACTCTTCGAGGGCGCAGCTAAAATTTTAGATAGCATGAAACCCTTTTACGATAAATTCAAAAAACCACTACTCGTAAGAAACGGCTATTTTAATGTAAAATACAGCTGGAAAGGCCAAACTTTCTACCAAATAAATTCAATTCCGTGGATTGGTGATTCTGAAGCTGCACTCAAAGAAAGTAAATATGAATTTGACACTGTCGATCATACAAGAACTTTAAATGCTTATTTCCGCGCAATCGCAGAAAGGCCATGGATAATTGGCTACTTCCACTTTGGCTACACACATTGGGAAGATCCTTTATCCCTTTGGATGTCCATAAGAGGCAAACCAGCAGAAGATTTATGGAGAAAATGGAATGAGGCTATTTATAATGAATAAAAATATAAAATATCTTTTATTTTGCATAGTTGTTGTTTTGTTTTTGTATGGCTGCGCACAGCAAGAAACTGCCTCAACAGAAGCAGAAAACATCACAGAGAACGAACAGCCTAAAGAACTACAGCAAGAAACACCTGCACAAGAAGCAACGCAACAACCTGAATCAAAAAGCTCAGACAAATTCATCGTAGCAAACCCAATCGATTTGTCACAAATAGCAAGAATCTCCAAATTCCGCAGCTGCATTGGGCATGACTACAGTGGACTAAACGCAGATGGAGAAAAAGAAACCCTGAGATCAATGAAGCATTACATCGAGCCAAACTCTCAATTACTGGGCTCTGAAAACAAAATAAAGATCTTTGCTCCATTTGACGGAAAAGTATTTGAGCTAGAAGAATCCCCGCCGGGCAATAGAATATCCTTTTCCGCAGACATCTCATCTAAGTGGAAATTTATTTTTTTCCATGTTAACCCTCTTCCGGAAATAAAATCCGGAAGCAAAGTAAAAGCAGGGCAGCTGATTGGCTATGTTGATAAGCTTTCGGAGCATAACTTTGATTTCGCTCTAAAGCAATTCAACTGGGGAAAGCAGGTATTCGACTCGCCTTTCCTGCACATGAGCTCATCTCTCTTAGACGAATACGCTGCCAAAGGCATTACACTGGAAAACATAATCACACCAAAAACAGAGAGAGACAACAACCCATGCCCCGTAAGCGGAACCTCTAATGGTGATGCTAGATTCGAAGGCTACAGCGACGACTATTTTGTGAAGTTAAAATAAAGCAGTTTAACCGCAACATTAATAAATAAGCTTAATCTTACTAGTAAGAATATGGAAATAATAAGTGTGTCTTCAAAAGGACAGATTGTAATTCCGGAAAGGGTAAGAAAAAACCTTAATATTAAGCAAGGCTCTAAGCTTATACTCTTCGAAAAAGAAGGAACTATATTAATAAAAAAAGAAGCACAAATAGCTAAAATGTTGGAAGAAAACGAAAAAAAAGAAGCAGCTGGCTGGATCTCATTAGCGGAACGATCGCTTAAAGAAGCCTGGGATAATCCAAAAGATGAAAAGAACTGGAAGAGATATCTATGAAACAACGTGACATCATTCTTGTGCCTTTCCCTTTTTCAGACCAATCAGGCCAAAAAATAAGGCCGGCTTTAATCGTCTCAAATGATAAGTTTAATTCAACAAGCGAAGATGCAATAGTATGCGCGATAACATCTAACATAAAACCTTCAAAATATTCCATCATTATAGATAAAAGCAATCTAGAAGAAGGCATCTTACACGAAAACTGCGCAATAAAAGCAGAAACTGTATTAAAGCTCAATAGATCTCTGGTAATAAAGAAAATCGCCAAACTAGACAAACCAACCTTCTCAAAAGTAAATAAAGTCCTGTCAGAACTCCTTTCCCCATAAAAACCGCAACATTAATAAATAACTTCTTTCTTTTATATAAAATATAAATGTTATATTGTGAGGATAATAGCGATGAACGATTACGCTGGTGGAACTGCACAACAAAGAGAACCTGACCCTTCTAATCCAATTAAGCCCGTTTTATACGAAAAAGGCGCAAATCCATTATACGATGAAGCAGTGATGGCAAAAGTTGGACATCGCGGAAAAGAAAGAGCAGACGCATTAGTAAAAGCAAGAGAAAGAGATCCTACCATAAAAGCTGCACGCATAAGTAGAGCAATAAAGCGCGGCGCACCTACAACATTTCGTGATAGAAGAGACAGAGAAGCGAGCGATCTCGAAATAATCACGACAGAAGAAAGCCAAGATAGCGACGCAGAAGCAGAAAGATTATACAACACAATCTCTCAAATATCCAAAGAATGTCTGCAGAATCTAGAAGCAGCTATGAATGCAGTAGCAACTGTAGGTCCAGATGCAGCATATCAGTTAGGTTTAATAGCCCTTAGAGAAGGAAAAACCGGAAACGCTGTAGCAAGATTAGCTGATCACTTGGCTAGCTACGTAGAAAGAAATTGGCCTGATTTAGCTGGGAACGGACACATTACACCAACAATTAAAATGGTTAAAATATATGATGCTGCAGAAGCATGGAGAAGAGTATTAGACACTTACGAACGCAAAGGAAGAAAAAAAGGAGCGGAATTGCGCGAATCAGACCTCGACGAGGGAGAAAGAAAAAAATTTGAAATTTTAGCAAGCAGACTTGCTGAAGGAGACCTATCAGCACTTTGTAGAGTAAGAGGAGAACGCTTGGACTCTGGCAAAGCCGACCCAGGCGACGTTATACCAGAAGACGACTAAAACCTTACCTTCCACTCACAAACCCATTATTTCTAACACAAAACCTCCACTCATACTCCTTCCCTTCTTTGATCCCAATTCTAGAACTTTTCACTATATCTTTATCTTTTATTTTTTTATAATCATAAACAAATATCTTCTCATTCACATCGCTTCCATTCAATTTGCGATCAATTCCAAAAGCTGAACACAATTTCCCGGGCCCGGAACACAGATTAAAAACATCATCCACTTTCCTTCTTCCTCTCATTAAGTTAATTCCAGAAAGCGGCTCAACTGCTCTTAACAAAACAGCCCCAACTTCTCCAACGCCATTTGTTGTAACATTGATGCAGTAATACATTCCATAAATAAAGTAAATGTACCATTTAGCATAACTATCCAACATAATCTTGCTCCGAGGCGTTATCTTATACGCATGCGAAGCCGGATCAGCTTTATACGCTTCAGTCTCAACAATCATGCCAGAACAATTATTATAGGAAATAACTTTCCCCAAAAGCTCACGTGCAACAACTACGGCATCTTGCTTGAAAAACAAAGATTTAACTGGTTTCATAACCCAAAAAAACAACAACCTTTTTATAATCCTTTCTACACAAACAGCACAAACAACAGTTGTTAAAACAATGAACCAAGACATAGAAGATCTCGTTGCAAGAGAAGCAAGATTCAGAAAGCAGCCACTAGATGAAGTCCTGAAAGAATGGGGAAAAAAAGCAGAATTAATAGAAGCTCAGCTCCAGCCGCAAAACAGGCTCTCTGCAGTTGAGGCCCTTCTAAAAGACGCGAGAATAACGCCTTTCCAAGCCATAGCAATGCTCAGATTAAATCCACTTTCAGAGAATGAAATAATGCTCGTTGTAGCTGATGTAAAACAGACTTTAAGCTCTTATCTAATTGAAACTACGGATTATGGAATTGAACTCGATCCAAAAATGAATTTAGGATACAGCGACCCAACACGCCGCGGACTAGCATACGCTAACTGGAAAAGAAGAAAAATAGTGCTCCCGACAGAAGGGGGCACAGAAATACCTCTGCTTGCATCAGTCAGTTTAGGAGAAGCTTGCCTTATGGAAAACAGCGGCATTTTTCGCTATCTTAAGGAAGCCTTTGAAGAAAAGGAATTTGCTAATTTCAGATTCGCCAGAGACAATGCTGCTTTAATAATTTCCGGCTTGCCGATGTTTATAGCACAGCTATACGCAGCAGCTAGAGACAGTAGGGGTGGAGTAAAATTGCACACAATAGTCGCTGACACAGCACTCAGAGCAATGGAGCACCTTGACAAAAAAAGAAAAAGCACTTCTCTAAGCGGATTCTATCAAGGCTTCCAGCTCTTCCAGCAAATAGCAGAAAGAGAAGGCATCCCAGGCGTACTAAACGCAGCATTCACCTTAACTACAAATGATCAGCTGCGAGAATACGCAGCAGGAAACTGAAAAGTTTTAATGCTATCTCTGAACAAAATTCTCCCTTATAAACTCATAAAAAGCCCCAAACAACAGAAAGATATATAAAAACAAACACCATTTTTTGCATTATGGAAAAAGAATTGCTAAAAAGAATAACGGTTGATCCGAAAGTATGCCATGGCAAAGCATGCATAAAAGGAACAAGAATTATGGTTTCTATAATACTTGATAGCCTGGCAGAGGGATTAAGCATGGATGAAATAATAAAAAATTATCCTTCATTAACAAAAGAAGACATAAGGGCTGTATTGGAATACGCAGCATTGCTTGCTAAAGAAGAAGTTCTGCCAGCGGTGGGCTAGATGCACTTTAAGCTAGACGAGAATGTCCCATTAAAACTCATAAATTTAATAGAAAAACAAGGCCATGAAGCAGGCAGCGTTTTCTCCCAAAAAATTTCAGGCATTACAGATGCAGAATTATTAAGCACCTGCAAAAAAGAAAAATGCACTTTAATCACTTTAGACAACGATTTCACTAACATAAAAGCATATCCGCCAGAATCGCACGAGGGAATTATAGTTATTAGAATTAAAGGCCAAGGCGCAAAATCAGTTACGCAAGCTTTTGAAAACTTCATAAACAAATTTGACATAAAACGCTCTAAAAAGAACCTTATAATAATAGAAAAAGAGCACATAAGAATACGCTCAACAGACTAACTACTTCATCACAAAATTCTCCCTTATAAATTCAGCCAGATCATGATATCCAATCTTCTCATAAATTAAAGCAGCCTTGTCATAATCACCAAGCTCAACGCACTGCTCAGCAACAGGCCTCATCAGATCAGCAAACCTCTTCAGATCAACGTACTCCAAAATCTCAAGCACTTGTGATGTCTTGCCCTGCCTTAAATAAATCTCTGCAACTTCCTGCATTATAGCTTTCTTCTCGCTCTCAGAAAACATAGATAAATTAACGTTCTTAAAACCCTTCTGCACAATCAGCTTAACAACCGCCCCCGTATCCATAAGCCAATTAATAAGAGGATTAGCTTATATTTTTTTCTATATTCCACTACATAGGAAAACTTAAATAGGATTGCGAAATTATTCTTATTATGGACTTAACTCCTTACGAAGGCAAAGTTGTAAACGCAGCATACGAAACTCCAAAAGAAAACGGCAGCAAAAGAGGAGTTGTTCACGAACAAACCTTTTATGACTTAAGGTTTGAAGAAACTCAAGTAACACTAGCTCCGCTTCCTCAAGAAGCAATCACAAGAATTAAGCCAATAGACGACGCAGATATTTCACAAACAGAAAGAGACGTACTTGATGCACTTAAAGGCGGACAAAGAACAATCGCAGACGGCAGACCATTAATACTGCAAAGATAATCATTTCACCATCTTCTCTATCTCGCCAGAAGCAGTCGCCTGCTCCGGCTTCTTATCTTCCCTATAACGAACAAATCTGGGAAACCTTAACGCTAACCCAACTCCTTCGCGCTCAGCACATGAATGAATCGGACTGCGAGTAATCTCAGCTCCAACAACCTCAACAACAACTGCGGGATTAAACCAAACATCCGGCTTCATCTGCGAATGAACTTTCAACCTTGCCGGCTTATGCGCAATTCTATACTTATTCAGCATTTTTGGCATTTCAGAAAGTCGCTTGTCCGTAAAACCAGAGCCTAATTTACAAAATGTTTCAAAATTATCAGTCTTGTCATCATAAGCTGCGCAAAGCAGCGCCCCATAACCGCCGCTTCTTCTTCCTTTCCCATAGAAAGCTCCAACAACAGCAAGATCAAACGTATCCCTCAATTCGCGGGAATATTCTCGTTTCCACTTTATCCACAAGTAGCCTCTTTTACCTGCTTGATATTCACCTGAAACATTCTTCGCAACAATCCCTTCCGTTCCCCTTTCAACACATTCATTAAAGAATTCTTCGATATCGTCTATATTTACGCTAGTAACCCTGCGTACAAACTTCAAAACATTAGTCTTATTCAGCAATTTCTTCAATATCTCTGTCCTTCTGATGTAAGGCTCTTTAATCAGGCTCCTGCCATTCAAATACAGGCAATCAAATAGAAACACGGCAACAGGAACTTCTTTTACATACTTTTCAATCTCATACTTCCTTTTGCGCTGCATTAAAGTCTGAAATGGCAAAATTGCTCCAGTTTTTCTATCAAAAGGCACAATCTCCCCTTCTATAATAAAATCTCCGCGTAATCTCTTAACAGCATCCAAGATCTCAGGAAACTGCGCAGTTATATCATCCAAGCGTCTAGAATAAAACACAACTTTATCCTTCCGTTTGTGAATTTGCACCCTCTCTCCGTCATATTTCTCTTCCGCAGCAACTCCAGCAGCCATCCTTTCTTTTATCTCTTCAATCGTTTTAGCACGTTGCGCTAGCATCATTTGCACAGGTCTTCCAACAACAACCTCAATAGAAGAAATTCCTTTCAAACCGCGAGAAGCAAGCGTATGTGAAATCAGCCCGACATCCGGACAAACATTATACGCATGCTCAAGAATTTTTTTATTCTTCTTATCGCCGGTAAACGCAATCGCAAGACTGTCAAGCACAGTCATATCCCCGACTCCCATCCTTAAATTCCCAAGCGCAATCCTAACGATATATTTAGCCTCCTTAGCAGAACTTTTCTTCAGCAGATTAGCTAATGTCTTGACTTTAACGCCTTGGCTTCCAGTCCCACCAGCAGCAGCAATCTTATGCAGCCCAGAAAAAACTTCTCTAACAGTTAATTTGCCGCCTTTCCCGCCCACTTCATTCTCAACTACTTTACCCAAATCACCCAGCTTCTTGAAATCCTTCATCACCTTTTCATTAGAAACAGAAACCGCATCAGCTACAGCTTTAATAACCGTTTTATCCGCAATCCCGATGACAACGTCATCATAGCTGGAAGCAATTGTTCCAAGTGTCAAATAACAAACTTTATCTATCTCATCTTTACCCACTTTCTTAAAAAAAGAAGACAAAATAACCCTCATCTCATTCCCAGAACTAGTTGCCTCTAATTCCTCAAAAACATTAACAGCCTCTTTGAACAGCATATTAAAAATAACAACACATTTGTTTATAAACATTATGCTGCGAAACAATTATAAACTAATACAAAATAAGCAGAATTACAAAAAGAGGTGAACAATGCGCCCATATCACATAATCAGACAGCCCAAATTCTCAGAAGAAATTCTCAAGCTTAACAAGCCAATCAAATACATTGCTTTCCTGATTTTTATCTACACAATCGGCTGGGGCATAGTCGAACCCATACTGCCAGTTTATTTCAATAACATCTTCAACTCTTACACATCCGTTGGCTTAATCATCAGCGCACTGCAATTTTTCTCAATGATTTGGGCACTTCTCCTCGGCACAATGCTCGACAAAGTAAAAAAACGCTCATTAATAACAATAGTTTTGCTCTTCTACCTGCCGCTAAGCCCAATCCTATTAGCTTTAAAAACAATAGCACAATTCATTGTCTTCCGCATCTATCACTCATTCATCGCAACCTCTTTATGGGCAACAAGCGAAGCTTACGTAAGAGAACACACAGAGAAAAACAAAGAAGCAGAATCAATTGGCTTGTTTGACTTCGGCGTTGGCGCAGCTTTTGTTATCGGCGGAGCTATTGGAGCGCTCGCAACATTCTACTATGGCTTTAATGTAATCTACGCTGTCTCAATCTTCGCATCCATAGCATTCCTCCTTTCATTATTCCTTCCCGACAGAAAAAAAAAGCAGAGCATCTTCATGTGCATAGCAACCTGCTTAAGAACAAAAAAACTAAAAGAAGAGATTTCACACTTAAAACAGCACTCTAAATTCCGCTCATTAATCCTTTACGCATTCCCATTTTTCTTCTGCATTTCATTCATGCCAATGATAATGCCATTGTTCATAACAAGCATAGGCGCCCCTTTGCATGCTGTTGGAATAATTTCAGCATTATTTTACTTCCCAGTTTTATTTGAATCCTATTTCTCAACACAGCAGCACAAGCACAGGGTAATGACTCTCGGCTTAATCTCCTCAGCAATACTATTTCTAACCCTTTTCTTCGTCGACAACATAACAGTAACATTCCTGCTAACCCTATTGCTCGGAATTTCATTCGCAGCAGCAATGCCGATCATCTCTGGGCGCTTTACTTCCCTAATGCCAAGAAAAGAAATCGGCGAGTTCTCTGCTTTAGTATTCGCAACAAAAAGCCTAGCAGCGGCATTAGCGCCTTTAGTCGCTGGATTCCTCGCAGACAAATACGGATTAAACTTCGTCTTCCTGCTTGGAGCTGTTATTTTCTCGATTTTGCTTTTGTTTAGAAAACATCTGCAGTAAAATTCAAGTTTCTCTATAATCGCCGCTTATGCACGCATGACATAAATCTGAAGTGCGCAGCCCTAAAACAGAAGAAACAACATCAAGAAGCAAGTCAATAGTTGGATATCCGAACGAATCAGCCCCGATCTTAGCTGCAATCTTCCTCTCAAGTTCACCTATATTACTGTCCCAACCAACTTTATGCACTATTAACTTCAAAACATCAGGGAAATCAATACCATATTTGCACGGGAAAACTATCGGTGGAAAAGTAACCCTAAAATGAACTTCATTAGCTCCAGCATCGCGCAGCATCTTCACAACCTTTTCAGAAGCATCCCCTCTTACAATGCTGTCATCTAGCACAACCACGTTCTTCCCCCTAACAACACCGCTGTTGACTGCATACTTCAACTCCAAATGCTTCTGCCTGCGCATTGGATCCATAATAAAAGCCCTCCCGCCGTAAGAATCACGAACGATTCCGCCTTGATGAAACTCCAAACCAAGTTCCCTTGCATACTTTTCAGCAGCAGCCTTTGCAGTCTCAGGAACAGCAACAACAACAAAATCCCTAAAATCACTTCTTGCAGCTAGATTCTCAGAAGCTGCTAACTTCTTACCCATCTCAGTACGAACAGAATAAACTGATGTCTCATGAGACAAGCGTGAAAGAACATGCATGAAATAAATCATCTCAAACACACAATGTGTTCGTAGTGGCATTGCAATGCTGAATCTTGCAAGCCCTTTATCATAAAGAAGCATCTCTCCAGGCTCCACAAAACCAACATTGCCA
>CAYJSO010000003.1:0-2038 GCA_964372795.1 uncultured Methanosarcinales archaeon | reverse complement strand
CCATTACTAACTCCATTTAAATGTTCAAATGCAATTGTTTCAGACGCAGCAACGAAAAAATCTTCAGAATGTGCAAACGCAAGCGGATGAAACCCATACTTATCCCGCAAAGCCGCAAACCTTCCAAGCCCGTCAACAAAAACAATATTATATGCGCCCCTTAAGCGCTGCACAACATTACTAAAAACGTTAACCAAACCAGGACTGCCTGTCTTTTCTCTCTGAAGCTCCTCAGCAATAACATGCATCAAAACCTCTGTATCTGTATCAGTCCTAAAGCGAAAATCACGCCCTTGGAAATCTTTTCTTACTTCATCAGCATTCACAAGCTGCCCATTAAAAGCAAAGGTAAATTCATACTGCGGCCTTGCATCGTGATAATGAAAGGGCTGTGCCTCACTAACAACACGCTCACGATACGCTTCAACTTGCCCATCCGCCAGCCTAGTTCCCTCCGAACCAGTTCCGCTTGTTGCATACCTTACATGCCCAATACCAACATTCCCTGTTAATGGCTGGCGGTCCAGCACTGTATGAACAAGCCCCATGCCCTTATGATGCTCAAATCTGCTGGAAGAAGTATCGCAAACGCTCACTCCAGCCGTCAACTGCCCTCTATGCTGCAATGCCCTCAGCATTATCTCTAAAACAGAATAAGCATCTGAATTGCTTCCTTTTTTAACAACAACTCCTGCAACCCCGCAATCACCCATAATAACGCTAGCAAAAAAGCAAGTTTAAATTATTTATGTAGATAAAGCATATACTTACAAAAACAGCACAGCAACAAACCCAAACAACACTCCAAGCAGCGCTCCAAACGAAACATCAACCAAATCGTGCTCTTCTAAATGAACACGAGAGTAGCAAACAATTACTGCGACCAAAGCCAGGAAAAAAGTTACAGCAAAGCTCTCGAAAAAATTCCCCAAAATAATAGCATACATCCAAACCATCCCGGCATGAATGCTTGGAAAAGACGCAACTGCTAACTTCTCAAACCATGAGAAATACGGCCTATTGCTCGGTCTTGACTTAAAATACACTGCTCTGGCAAGAAACGAAACCAAATAAACTCCCAAAGCCCCAAAAAGCAGCCTGGCAAACACCTCACTCAAACCTAAAAAATTCACAAGCAGCAGCAAAAACAGGAAAAAAAAGAAGCTGCCAAAAACGCTTGCATCTCTTACAAACTCCTCCAGCTGATCTTCTAAGAACTTAACAAACCTCATTTTTCTCCAATAAATTAATCAGCATATAAAAAGGTTTTTATTTATAGGCCATTAAACATACTATCTGCGCTTTAAATACCTTGGATTAAGATGAACGCTATTGTCCTTTCTGTCTATGTAACCTACAATATATTCAGGTCTTATCGTGTAAAGTGAAAACGCCGAATTATAGCTTATTCTTGGATCCATATGAAACTCACTTTTACGCCCAGTTCGACTTGCCTCCATGAATAACCACATTGGAAACTCAATTATTACTACTGCATTATCGCTTTTGTGTTGTGCTACAAACAATTTCCTTGCTTCATTTAGATCTCTGGGCTGTACTGTTGCAGTCCCGTAGAGATCGAGAAGAGCCCCTCCAGAACCACCCAAGCCAACTTGTATTATCTTTTCTGCGTCATCTACAGATGTTCTATGGAGAAACCTTACAACTTCCGGCGTAGAAACAATAAACCGCTCATATGCTTTTTCGCCTCCAATTTCCTTTCTGTATATATCCCCTATTTCTCGGATTAATCTATTAAAGCGTTCTATTTGAGGACTATGCTTTTCCGGATCTAGTTGCGGCTTTGTTGCCAGCATCCACCTTATATACTCGTGCAATTGCTTTGCTTTTACAAAAATCAGCCTTGCAAGCGGTGTATCTAAACCCATTCTATGCAATTCCTTTAAACCAGCCATCAATTTTACATCCTCTTCGTCAATTTCATGCAGAAGATGCTCTCTTTTTTCCATCCATTGCCAATTTTCCGGAATTCTAACTGCGGCACTGCTTAAAGAATCAACTATATCTTGAACTTGTC
>CAYJSO010000002.1:27461-27942 GCA_964372795.1 uncultured Methanosarcinales archaeon | reverse complement strand
CAATATTCTCAGATCTTTTCCAAGCATCGACACCCTGCCTTTATTTTACAACGAGCTTCTAAAAGCAACCATCGACTACGCTTCAATAAAAAAGTCCTTCGGCGCAGTTAAATGGGCAATTAAGAAAATAAATGAGATGCACAGCATTTACAGCAGAAAAATCGGATTCACAAGAGAAGAAAAGCATCTCCATTCGCTGAGAAAAGAATTTTACGGCAGAATCTCATCTGTATTAAAACAAATCCAGCGCGATTTTTTATTTCTGGAAGAATCAAGAAAAGTGATGAAAACCTATCCAATAATAAAAGAGCTTCCAACAATAGCAATCGCCGGCTTCCCAAATGCAGGAAAAACCACACTATTAAGCAGGCTCAGCTCCTCAAAGCCTGAAATTGCAGAATATGCATTCACAACAAAGCACGTCAACATCGGCTATATAAAAATCAACGGCAAAGAACTCCAATTAATTGACACTCCAGGA
>CAYJSO010000002.1:0-27451 GCA_964372795.1 uncultured Methanosarcinales archaeon | reverse complement strand
ATCTCGCAAACGCAATTATCTTCATCTTTGATCCAACTGAGCAGTACCCTTTAGAAAAGCAGGAGCAGCTGTTAAAATTAATTAAGAAGGAAAACAAGCCAATACTGCTTTACATGAGTAAAACAGATATTGCGGATGCAGAAACGATAAATAAAATAAAACAAATGCACAAAGAAATAATTACTGATCCTGCTCAGCTGCAACAGCAACTTTCTGCTTCGCTAAAAGACTTTGCCTTTTGCGCGCCAGAAGCTGCGCTTCTGCGCGTTTCAGATTAACTTTGTTCTGCTTAACTCCAGCCTCAGCGATCCTGTAGCTTCCCGGCAGCTTTCTCTTCGCTCTGTGCAATGCCAACTTAGCCAAGCTGGAATCTTTTTTATTTACTTTAATCTCCATAACAACTTCCCCCTTAAACGCCTGTGCTGCCCAGCTGATTGGTTTCCCAAAAGACAAAGTCATTCCCTGCGACATACGGTCTGCGCCTGCGCCTGTAGCCATTGGATTTTCTCTCAAAATATGAAAGGGATATTTCCTCAGCCTTAAAAAGTAGCCATTCTTGCCCAAACTTTCTTCCAAAACTCTGTTTGAGCTTTGTCTGGCGCTCTCCATAGCATTATGCCTAATCTGCGTATCCTCCTCCGCAACAAGATTAAAAGCAGTTTCGAACTTGCCGTTAGGATCTCCGTGCTGAAACTTTGCAATAGCCAAATGAGGCCTGCCTTTAATGTAGCTTAGCTTCTTGTACTTGCTTATTCTGGTATAAGGCCTTTCAATCTTTTGGTACGAACAAAACTTCCTTAAGCGCGCCATAAGCTCCGCAAATCCCAACTTCTTTTTAAATCTTGCTGTTAGTATAAGCTCACTAAAATCGCAACATTTTTAAACAAACACCAATTAATAATCCAAATAAAGAGGTGCTAGAATGCGTATCAAACACAGCAGAAAAGCTTCATTGAACATTTCTATCGAAGTCATCGTTATAATCGTAATCGCAATGACTCTTCTTGGCTTGGGATTAGCATTCGTGCGAGGCCAGTTCAAGCAAATTACAGCCACAGCAGGCGAACTGCAGGAGCAGGTTAGGCAGCAAATCATTGACACTTTAACCCAAAGCAAAAGCCAGAAATCCTACGTTCCAAACTCAATAGCTTTGACAAAGAACGATGAAAAAGTCATTGGCATTGGCGTTCAAAACACAGGCGCATCAACATTATACTTCAAGCTTGATTTAAGCTTTGATCCAGCTAACAGTGATGTTCCTGCAGACACAGCCGATCCTCAAGCATATTTAAGCAGTCTTTTTGATGTCAGACACGATAAGAACTGCCTTACATTAAGCCCTGCAGAAGCAAACGCTTATCCTGTGAAAATAAAAGCGCCAAGAATCCCGGGAACATTCGCATGGAGAATAAACATTCTTCAGTTTGCAGATGAAGCATGCACAACAGCTTCTATTCCACCTGTGTATGAAACAAAGCTTTCATTCATAAGCGTTGGATAAGCCAAATACTTAATAATACTTAACATATCCAAAATGAAACACAAGCGAAGAATGACAGAACAGCAGGAATTCGAGATAATGAAGCTTGTCCTTGACAAATTCTTATGGCTCGGCTTCGTTGTCATGGGCTGGGGCATGTACACCATGCTTCGCGACGCAGCTTTCAGCCCCGGCATCTGGTACATCCTCGCAGGAGCAATTTTATTGGTAATCTTCGTTGTTATAATAGTTAAAGAATATGAGGTTGTTAAATAGCATAGACTGCGGAGCGCATAAAGTTAAGGATTAACCATCTCTTTTTGCGACGCTATTTTATTTTTAATTTTAAATTAAAGTTCAAAAAACTATTAAACCAAACTTAATTAGAAATCTTTAAAAGCCAACAACATATCCTGAACTATATGAAAAGAGGTGCACTGCAGCTTTCAATGGATTTTATCGTAACTGTCATAATCTCAATCGCACTTCTGGGCTTGGGAATTCTCCTTTTGCAGCAGTTTTTTACAGGCGCAACAGAGCTAAAAGCTGAAATAGATCAGCAGACTGAAGAGCAGCTTGGCGCTGAACTCAGCAAGGGCCAGCAGATTTCAATCCCTTACAACACTCAAACAATCAGGCGCGGCAGCGACCATATATTTGGCATCGGCATACTAAACATAAACGACCCGTCAATCTTCGAGATTCAAGTTGCTTTGGGAAAAGCATTTGACAAAAACAACAACGAGCTTCCTGGCCCCACTATCTCAAACCTTAAAATAGATGAATGGTCCCGCTACGAAAAAGAACAAATCAGATTGGCAAAAAACGAGCGCCACATTACCCCTTTGCTTATTCAAATACCAAAAAATGCACCTTCAGGCACATACATATTCAACTTAAAAGTGCTTTCCAACGGCCAGCAGTACGACACAATAAAGAAGCTCTACATCATCGTACCTTAATTCTCTTTCCTTTAAATTTGTTCAGATAATGCAATACAATTGCGAGAATTGTTATTAAAATAACTATCGGCAGCAAAAATATAAGCAGGTTGATTATAAAAACAACAATTACCAGAATTATTAGCATTATAATTAGCAAAATAAGCCACGCCGGCAAACCCCAGACAACCATTCTTGCCATTTTTATTCAGCCTTCTTTATAACATACCCACTTAACACAAACACAAAAACAAACAAAGCAGCATTCATTAATATCCTTTTCGTAATTCCAGCAAAAAAATCAGCCGAAAACAACGTAATCAATCTGCTTCCAGATTCAAACTGCCAGTTCCCCTGGGGAAAAAATATCTGGTGGAAAACATTAAAAGAATTTTCAAAATCAATAAAAATAATAATCAGGAATACGGCCAAAAACACAGCGCTCCACACCCCGCCATTAATCAGCCCATGTCCAAGTTCATTCCTCTTAAACAAAAATATACCTAAAATAATTAGAATAATCAGCAACAAATAAAACAAAACGTTAAACCCATTCATCACCTTTTTAACATCTTCCAAATGCTCTTTTTCTTTTTCGCTAAACTCCTTGCCTATTAACTCCTCGCTCAATTCTCCTTTCCCGGATAAATAGTTAATAACTTCCTGTTGCTCACCATTATAGTCATAACTAAAAACAACTGAAATATAAGAAAGAATTAAAATAAAAGGAACAAACAAAACGCAAAACCATATAAAAATTTTATTTTTCATCCTACGTACAACAGCGAAGCCATTATCCCGACTCCCAGAAGCATCCCCGCAAGCTGCGCAATTAATTTCTTAAAAGTGTCCTCATGGTGCAGTTCTGGAATAAGCGAGCCAAGCGCAATATAAATGAATCCTGCGAAGGTGAATGGTATCAAAAAGCTCTCTAAGTTCTCTACATTTGTTCCGATTAAAAATATTGCCAGCCCCCCTATAAGCGCTGTAAGGGCAGAAAGAAAATTGTAAAACAATGCCCTGCCTTGGCTCAATCCTCCTTTAATGAGTACAGCAAAGTCTCCTATTTCCTGCGCGCCTTCGTGTATTACGACTGCAATTGTTGAAGCTAACCCCAAAGGCAGGCTGATCAAATAGCTTCCTGCTATAATCATCCCGTCAATAAAGTTATGCAAGCCGTCTCCAAACAAGTTCATCCAGACATACGGCTGCACGTATTGGTGTTTGTGCGCATGCTCTTCTTTGTGGTCAAATACATGCCTGTGATGCCATCTCATAAACTTCTCCAGCAAAAAGAAAATAATTATTCCAATCAAAGCGTTCTTCCCAAAAGTAAACGGCTCAATCCCTTCTTCAATTGCCTCCGGCAATAAGTGGATAAATGCATCTCCAATAAGCGCGCCGACTGCAAAGCTGACTAAAAATATCAAGATCTTATTCAAAAGCTTTTTCTGTATAGCAAGCATTAATATTCCAATGAAAGAAATCAGGCTTACAATTACAACGCTGAATATTGTGTATATTAACGGACTATAAGACAAGTCGTTTAGAGCCATGTTCTGTGGTAAATAATCTCTGTTTATAAATGTTGTTTATAGCACCATATAGCAGTAATCTACCTAAGCTAATTTATCTAAGCCATATTATCTAAGCTATATCCCTATGCGTCTTGTACATGAATGCTGCATGCCTGTTGTATTTTCCAATCTCTCTTGCTGCAATTTCTGCAATTTCCCCGGATCTTATCTGCTTCCTGTTTCTGACAATCTTTGTTACTGCTTTCGCTACCTTATCTGCCACATTCTCGCACTTTCTTTCATCCAGCATAACAACATAGCACGCTGCATACGCCGAGCCGTATACTTTTCTCTCATCATACACATAGCACTTTCCGTCCTCGTCTCTTTTAACTACACAAATCGGCAAAGTTACCCTTCCGCTTTTCCTCTTCTTTGTTCTTTTACTTTTTTTTACCATTTTCTATCCTTTCTACCCTTTTCTACCTATCCAAAGTTTATTGTTCCATTTGCAATTAACATCAACAGCCAGCCAAGTCCAACTAACAGCAACCCAATCAGCAATCTCATAAACCCTCTTGACTCCTGCTTCCATTCCTTTACTTTATGAAGCTTTACTCCGGCAGCCACCATAAGCAATATCACTATAAGCGGCGCAACAAAGATTATATTATATAAAACCAAAAGCAAAAACGCTGTGAAGTCAAAGTACTGCGACAGCAAAGTTATTATCGCCAGGTACGGCGCTCCTGTACATGGCAGCTCAACTCCGGAAACAAAAGCTCCAAGCAGCATAACACCCGGAATAGTCGTCTTCTCTGACATGACATGAATCTTCTTCGCAAACTGTATGGGGATAGTCAGCGAAAACCATTTTCCATACCAGAAGAAATCCTTTATCTCTAAAATGCCCGCAAGTATTATAATCACTCCAACTGAAATCGACAGGTATTCAGTGACCCAGAGAGGAATCTTTGCTAAAAAATAAAGTAGCCCAAGCCCCGCCAATAAATATACCAAGAACACTGAAAAAATGTACACACTTCCGAGGAAAAGCATCCTTTTAACAGACTGTTTTGTTGAAATCAAAACTGAAACCATTAAAATAAGCACCCCGATAGCGCACGGATTAATTGAATCTATTGCTGCTGTTCCAACAACAGTCACTATCGCCGGCAAGCTTGCTTCAACCGCCAATCATCTCACCCCTTTCTATTGCTGATTGATAAGTTCCGCAAATTTTATCTGTTCTTTCCTTATCAGCATCAAACTCAATGATTACACAATCCCCTGGTGGCACATTTCCGTATGGAGCAATGACAAAGCTCTCAAAATCCTCGATCTTGCGTTGCTCAAATCTCCAGCTGCCTTTTTCCTCTGGATTAACAACGCGGTAAGCAAAAACCTGCACTTTTCCCGGCTGCTTGTTGTAGCCGCATTCTTCTCCGTTCTTCGCAGTAATGAATCCTCCATTGATAGGCAATAAATATCCATTCGCAGTCAAATCTCCACCAACAAACTGGAAGAAGTGATGCAGCTCAACATCCTCAGTATCAACTACAACCCCTTCAACATGTATTCTGTCATCTCCATGCTCATGAAACACTGGGCTGCCAACCCTGTTTGAAAACCCTTTAGGATCCTTCAAATCAATCTTCTCATCGCACTTCCAGATCTCAAAATCGGCATGCCAATGTACTGGGCCTCCGCTTTCAGATATAGTGTTCAAATAAATCGTTGTCCCGGCAGAATAGGCAGTTGATGCTAAAATAACCGCAGCCATGCAAAAAAATAAAGCATATTTGCTTTTAGCCCTTAAGCTTTTCTCAAAAATTATGGAAGTAATAACAAGTAAAATCAACACAACGCTTGCAATTACTATGACCCAAAACGCCTGTTGCTTTAATTTTGTACCGGGCTCTTCAAAACTTTCTTCTGCTGCTTTATCTGATTCATCTTCTCCTCCATGCGCATAAACGAGAAAAACATTTAGAATAAGAATAAATACTAACAACAACATTATCGCCATACTTATCTTCTTCACCATTTTTACAATAAAAAGAAAAGAAGAAGGGTTTATATGCTTTGCTGTTTGTAGCTAAAGTATATAGAGCTATGGTGTGCCCTTAATTTGCGAGCGAGCTGGACTAATCGTAAGACGCTCAACGTAAGCCTTTTTAACCGATAAAACAAATTTAAATCACAAAAATAAAAAACAAAATAAAAACGCCGAGCGAGCAGGCACACCGATATTGAAACGCACCGCGCTTTTGCGTTTAAAGCTCTTTCTTTAACCACGCCAGCTCGACCGAGTACTTTCCTGCGCCGTTAAACAAAACGAACACAAGCGCCGCAAACAAAGTCAGCACAAACTCATAGCCCATTGCTGTTTGAGTTATAAAAAAACCGTTTGGAAGGTGCACAACAAGCAGCGCAACGAGCATGTTTATAGCTAACAATAGTGCAGCATACCTCGCTACCAATCCAACTAGTATTGCAATACCGCCAAAAAACTCAACCAATGAAACAACCCACGCGAAAAATGCAGCCGCAGGAATTCCAATCGCGCCGAAAAATCCTGCAACTCCTCCTGCTCCAAGAACAAACAGCTTCTGATACCCATGCGCAATAAACACAGCCCCAAGAACAATTCTTAATATCAACAATCCCCAATCACGATGCTCACTTAACTTATGCATTTAAATCACCCCACTAATTTTTCTTTTTAAAAATTAAGTAGTATAAAAAGGTATTGATATTAACTTTTTCATTTCAAATTTTCTCGCATAAACTTCACAGTCTCTTTGATCATTTCCTTGAAATGTTCGCTTGCGCTAAACATATGATCAGCTCCTTTCACAGCATGCAGTCTGCCTTTCTCCAGATGCTTTACCAGCTCCAAGCTATCTTTAATTGGAACAACACTGTCAGCATCCCCATGGATAATCAGCACGGGACACTTTATCTTTTCAGCTTCCTCATAAACATCATACATGACAAGCTTCTGATATTTTATCTGCCTTGCTCTGAAAGGCTCGAACTGAGAAACCGGACAGACAGGCACAGCGCAGGCAACCTTGTCATGCCAGGCCGCAGCCAAAGTCGTTGCCAGTCCGCCAAGAGAGCTTCCGGTAATCCCTATTTTATTCTTGTCAACATAACTTAATTCCCTAATATATTCAATCGCGCACTTCAAATCATCCACACATTGCGCAGCATCAACATCCTCAAGCTTGCCTTCGCTCTCTCCATGCCCGTGAAAATCAAAGCGGAAATAGACAAAATCTTTCAGCTCCTCGCCAAGCGCTATTGCCTTTGTTCCCTCTTTGCTGCTCCTGTAGCCGTGCGCTTTAACAACAGCTGGAAAAAATCCTTTCCCATCAGGAACATGCAGCCACGCCGCAAGCTTCATTCCTTTGCTGTTCTTGAAGAAGACTTTTTGTTCGCTCATTTATCGAGTTGTTTAATAGTTGTTTAAAAACTTTTAGTTTTTAAGCTTAAAATTTTTAAGAAATTTTATTGTTTAAAAAGTTATCTGAAAGCAACGACTGCGGAGCACATCAAGTAACTTAGTTACAATATCTTTATGCTACGCTAAATAATTAATAAAAAATATTTAAAGTTAAAACCAAAATAATAAAAAAACAAAAGAGAAAATAAAATAAAAAATTTAAAAAATATAAAAACCGTTAATCACCTTTCTCTCATCAGCTTAGCTGAAGAGCCTTGCTTATCCGCTAATATGCATCCTCCAGGCCCGACAACGCATTGCTTAAAATACAACGTCATCAAGTCTGTTGTGAATGAGCCGCTCCACTGCGTTAATCCTCCGCCGTAAATCTCAATTGCAGAAGAAGAAACCTGCCCGGTTACTGGCGCTTCTATATAAGTAGGATAAACAGGCACTCCGCACGGTATTGGCGGAATAGTTGAATCTGTTTCTTTGTTTTTAGTTTGCACATCAATATCATCCAATCTAAAAGTTCCAGTCAGCGCATTTCCTCTCTGCTGCAAAGTTAGCAGCATTGTTCCTGTATACAGGCATTCAACATCTGTTGTATCCTCTCTTGTCTTGAAGCTTCCGCTCCACTTTCCAGTCAAATCTCTTGCCGGCGTTATTGTTGAAGTTATTTTTTCTTTTTCTTGATTCTGAACATCTCCATTATCATTTTCTTCTGCTTCGTCACTATAATCGTCTTTTTCAAAAGCACCGCCGTACTGCTCGCTAATTGTGCCGCAAGCCGATAAAATAAACAAAACAACAACCATAGTAATAAACAAGAAGTTAGTTCTCATCTCAAACCGCTTCCTTGTCAATTAAATACCTTCTCGAATTCTCATCCATATCAATAAAAATGTCTGTCGCTTCTTTCAGCTTGCTGCTTGCGCTCCTTCCAAAAGCAATAACCTCAACTTTGCATCCCATTGCTCTGCGTAAATGCTCAACTAATGGAATAAAATCCCCATCCCCTGAAATCAGTACAACAACATCTAATTTGTGCGCAGTTTCAATCGCGTCCATGGCAATCCCAATGTCCCAGTCTGCTTTCTTCGCTCCCCCGGCAAAAATCTGCAGATCCTTTACTTTAACTTCAAAGCCAATTGCTTCCAGCGCTTCAAAAAACTTCTCTTCCTTCATCGCTTCTGCTCTTACAACATACGCAATCGCTCTAATCAGCGTTCTTTCCCCGCGTGCAGTCCTTAATATGTTTGCGTAATTAACTTTCTTCCCATACAGATTCTTCGCAGAATAATACATGTTCTGCACGTCCATAAATACTCCAACTCTTTGTCCTTTATAATCAATTACTCTTGGCATTTAAATCATCCTCCTAGTTTAATAAACACTTTACTCATTTATGATTACATTTCCGGAGTGCGTTGTTTGAACTCCATCTATATAAGTGCAGGTTCCTGCTTCATTAAACTGATAGCTCCAGCTTTCGTTTGTCGCTATGCCCGGGGGATACGGGCTTTCTAACTTTGGCCTTCTGCAGTTTCCGCCAACTCCGACAATATACGCTTTTCTTACCCCAACTGAGCCATTCACCCTTACATTCTCCCAAGCAATTGAATCCCCAGCATTTATTGTAATCGTCTTCGGCTTAAATCCTGTATCCGTTATCTGAACAACGTACTCATCATACGTATCGAATGTTTCGCTTTGAGATGCGCTTTCATTTTTCATTTCTGTTTCATTTTCTCCCTCAGCCACTCCCTCAGCAATTTCTTCACCCCCACTACCATCTGTTACATTCTCCTGCCCTTCCATCTCAGCGCTTTCATTCTCAGCCATTTCTTTTTCTCCTTCCATAGCTTCATCTGCTTTCTTTCCTTTACAGCCAATTAGAATAACAGCAGCTAACAAAGCAATTAAAATCAAAGTTCCTCTTTTAAACATAAGTAATTCACCTTTACCCTACAAAAACAAAACCATTTATTAATCTGTCGTATTTAGTACAGATAAGTTTTTATAGTTGTTTATATGTGGGCAAGGTTTTAATGGGGTTGAAACATATACTTAGCGCGAGAGATTTTGATAGAGAAACTTTAGATACACTCTTTGAATTTGCTGATGAAATAAGAAGCGACGATAAAAATCGTAAAGTCCCGCCAATTCTTGCAGGCAGAAGATTGGCAATCCTTTTATTCGAAACAAGCACAAGGACAGGACATTCTTTTAGTGTTGCAATGCAGGCTTTAGGAGGCGCAGCTGCATTTGTATATGCAGATAAATCTTCATTAGCTGGCAAAGGCGAGAGTTTTGAGGACACAATTAAAACACTGGCGCAAATGTATGATGCAATAGTCATCCGTCATCCTGAAAAAGGCGCTGCAGAGAGAGCAGCAAGAGTTCTAGCTGAGGCTAGTATTTCATCTGTAGCAATTATCAATGGTGGCGATGGCATTGGAGAACATCCAACCCAGGCAATTGGCGATATTTATACAATAAAAAGGGAGCTTCGCGGTGTTTCTGGCTTGAAAATAGCTTTTGTTAACGATTTGAAGAATGGAAGGCCAGTTCATTCCTTAGTCTATCTATTGCCTCTTTACAATTTTAGCCAGGTTTTTTTAGTATCAGAGACAGAATTAAGGCTGCAGGAAGAATATTGTTCTTTTTTACGTGAACACGGCATACAAGTTACCGAAACAGCCAAGTTGGAAGAAGTATTGCCGCATGTCGATGTAGTATACATGACTAGAGTTCAAAGAGAAAGATTTGCTGACCCAGATCTATACGAACGACTTAAGGATAAATATGTTATTGATCCTTCCGCTCTTCCCAATATGAAGCGGAGAGCTATATTGATGCATCCTTTGCCCCGCAACAATGAGATATCAACTAAAATAGACAATAATCCTTGCGCTGTTTATTTTAAACAAGTTGAAAATGGACTTTACATGCGCATGGCTCTCCTTCGTGCACTTCTCGCCCCAAAAAAATAAACCTTTATAAACCAAAAACATCTGAAAGATTTTGGGGTTATAAACTCAAAGAGTTTATAAACCTCCAAAACCACGAACATCTCATGGAAACAATAACCTTTTTCCCTTTGGATGTAACATACAGGATAAGAAACGACAAAGCAGTGATTTACATGTACGGTAAAACTGCTGACAACAGAAGGCTCTGCGTTACAGATCCAAACTTTAAGCCTTACTTTTATGTTCTTCCAAAAGGCAGCACAGCCTCATTAAGCCAGGAGTTAAAGTCATTAAAAGTGCCTTTCAGAAACGGCTTGGCAGAAGTTGCAGACGTTCAATTAGAAGAAAAAAACTTCACTGGCAAAACAGTTCAACTGCTTAAAGTCTTCACTAAGCTCCCAAGCCACGTCCCTCCAATAAAAGAAGAAATTATCAAGCACCACCATATTCTAAAAGGCGAGCTTACTGAGCATGCAGCAATTCAGGACTGCTTTGAATATGACATTCCTTTCGCAAAGCGTTATTTATTTGACACCGGCATTATTCCTCTGCTAAGCACAACAGTAACTGGCAATTTCACAAACGAGCGCTCAAAAGTGCCTGTTTTCGAGGCAGATAGGATAGAGCCATCAGGGGAAGAGAGCGTAAAAAACCTTAGGATTTTATCCTTTGACATCGAAACATACAATCCAGACGGCAAAACAGTTCAGGCAGAAAAAAACCCGGTTGTAATGGTTGCTTTCTATGGCAACGACGGAAAAGAATTCAAAAAAGTCATAACATGGCGCCGCTTTAAAACAGACAAAGAGCACATTGAATTTGTAGACGGGGAAATGCAGCTTATAGAACGTTTTAAAGAAATTATAGAAGAATACCAGCCGGATATTATAACTGGCTATTTCACAGACGGATTTGACTTCCCTTACTTGGAAAGAAGAGCGAGAAAATACAAAATTACTCTTGACCTTGGCCTGGATTACTCAGCAATAGACATCGACAACCGCAACAACGTTACCCAAATTACTGGTTTGGTCCACGTAGACGTTTTCAAATTTATCCGAAGAGTTCTCGCAAGATCGATGGAAACAGACATTTTCACATTGGAAGCGGTTGCAACTGAGCTTCTGGGTGAGCACAAGCATGATGTTGATCTTGATTCACTAGCCTATATCTGGGACAGCCGACCGGAAGAACTGGAGAAATTCTGCGAATACAATTTGCACGATGCTTTCATCACCTTCAAGCTTGCAGAAAAAATAATGCCCAATATAGAAGAGCTTGTAAAAATCGTTGGCTTGCCTTTTTTCGCAATCAGCAGAATGAGCTTTTCTCGTCTGGTAGAGAGCTACATAATGAAGCAAACCCATTCCCATAACGAACTGATGCCCAATAGGCCAAGCTACAAAGAATCAGCTCAAAGGCGCATGCAAACTTATCAGGGCGCATTTGTGTATCAGCCAACACCCGGCTTATACTCTAATGTTGTTGTTTTTGACTTCCGCTCTCTGTACCCCAGCATTATAACCTCTCACAACATTTCTCCAAGCACATTGCACTGCGAATGCTGCCACGAAACAATTCCTGGCGAAAAATATTGGTTCTGTAATAAGAGAAAGGGCTTTCTGCCAGCTGTATTGGAAAACATCATAATGCGCAGGATGAGAGTTAAAGAAATAATTAAAGCATCTCCGGAAAAAAACGTTTTCTTGGAGGCTAGAGATACTGCGCTAAAGCTCTTAGCAAATGCTTTTTATGGTTATCTTGGTTTTTCTCCAGCAAGATGGTACAGCCTTGAAAGCGCTCGCAGCATAACTGCCTTAGGCAGATATTACATTCACAAAGTTATTGATCAGGCGCAAAAAGAAGGCTTTTCTGTGATTTATTCCGATACAGATTCAATTTTCTTAAAACTGGAGAACAGAACAAAAGAGGATGCAATAAAGTTCATTGAAAGAATTAACGCAGAATTGCCAGGATTAATGGAATTGGAATACGAAGGCTTTTACTCATCTGGTTTGTTTGTCAGCATAAAAGCGGGCCCTTTCGGAGCAAAAAAGAAATATGCTTTGCTCGACGATAAAAACAATTTAAAGATTCGCGGCTTTGAAACTGTGCGCAGAAACTGGAGCTTTATAGCGAAAGAAACCCAGGAAAGGGTAATTGAAATAATCCTGAAAGAAAAAGATGCAGAGAAAGCAGTTAAGTACGTTCAGGATACGATAGAAAATCTGCGCTCGCATAAAATACCTACAGATAAAGTTATTATTTTCACTCAGCTCACAAAACCGGTTGCAGCTTATGAAAACTTTGGCCCTCATGTTGCAGTAGCAAAAAGAATGCAGGAGCTGGGCCAAGAAATATTGCCGGGCACTTTAATCCGCTTTGTAATAACAGCAGGCAAAGGCGTGCTTAGAGACCGCGCAAAGCCCCCGGAAGAAGTGCAGAACAACGATTATGACGCTGATTACTACATCAACAACCAGATAATCCCCGGCGTAGAAAGAATATTTGCGGTTTTAGGTTATGATATCGGGCAGCTGACAATGGTTAAAACGCAGAGCAAGCTGGGGGAGTTTTTTAGCTGATGTAAAAATCACTTAACTTCTATCACAATCTCTTTGTTATTCTTTGGCACTATTCTTACTTCTTCCTCTTTTTTTAGATTTGTGAATCGTGCTATTTCTTTTGGTATTCTTACTGCAAGGCTGTTTCCGACCTTAGCTACCTTTGTTTTTTTCGCCAAACCGAACAAGCCCAACTCTCTTGATTTTTCCTGTATTTTGTCTGCTGTCCCACTATCAAAAAATTTTTCACCACAATCTGTACATGCCAATGCTTTGAATCTTCCTAATAGAACTCCAAATTCTCTATACTCCGCAACCTTTTCCTTCAACTCACCACTGCACATTACGCATTTCATTTTTTGCCTCCATTTTCATATACCGTTATGACAAATATGGCATCTTCCTTCCTTGTAAACACACACTCTATGCCGGCCATGCTTGCATGCCATTTTTTAGTGTGGCTTTCCTTCCATTTCATCCCTTCTCTTATTATTTTCTCAACGTCTTTCCTCTCTATCCCCAGAGCATCCATCTTTTCCAATGCATGTCCGCTATACAGTATTTTAATATGTAATCACCAGGATATACCATACATTACTTGTTTATATATTTTGCGTTTTTTAGCTCTATTTCTGTTTAACATCAGTCGTTAATTTAAGCCGTAAAGCAAGTTAAGGTGTTTTTTAGTTAGGAACCTAAAGCTTTTTCGCGAGAGCCGCTAATCTTGCAGCAAACAGTTCTAAGTCTTTTTTAAATGAAGTAAGTTCTCTTCTACCGTACCCCTCTTCAAGAAAAAGTGCACTCAGCTGGGATAGCTCTCCAACAATACTCTTAAATTCTCTTTCAAGAGTCCTTGAATTTGCCGCCATAAAACTATACTATTGATAAGTGTTTTAAATATCTTTCTATACTAGATTAAACCGCAAACAATATAAACCAGTATACCTTTTCCCACCTTAATAAGATAAATCGCTATTAAAAGAAGCTTAAATAAGCTTAAAAAAAGAGGTTGAGAATATGGTCGCAACAAGAACAATCATCTGCAACAAATGCAGAAACACAGTAAGCATAGACGTTGTTCGCTACGATCACGCAGGCGAAAATTTGATTTGCATGCCTTGCTATCATCGTGATATAGAAGTAAGAAAGCAGCAGGCAGTAGAAAAGCCAAGAACAATTTCTCCAAAAGAAAGACTGCGGTGCTTGCGCTGCAATTATAAATTCGCGATTAAACTCAACACAAGAGCAGCTCTGCGCTGTCCATACTGTGCAAGTGACGCAATCACAAGATACGAAGCAATTACAGCCGATGCAATTCTAAAAGCTGTAATCGAACGCCCGGAATTTGTTGTAGAGCGCTGATCATGGACATTCGCCAATTAAAAGAAGAGACAGCTACTTTGCCGAATATTGAGCAATTAGCGGAAGAATTTGAACAGCACTATTTTCCGCACATTACTCAGCACATCAACAAACAGCATCTTCTTTTGCATAAATTGACTCCAAAGCAAAAAAAAGAATTTGATGGGCAGCTATCGCAGTTAAAGAACTTCCTGCATCAGATAAAATACGGGCAGATAGTTAATGAAAAAATAACCTCATTAGCGCACAATTTAGTCGAATTAAAAATTGCTTCTCTGACAAACGACCACAGAAAAGCTAAAAGATTGTTAAACACTTTCCTAAGAGACGAGCAGTTAAGCATCAGGCGCTTAATCTTCGAAATCCCTTACTTGGAATCCCAGCTGTCTTTATTAAAGCAATCAACTGCTTCAATTCTTGATCAATTATCAAACAGCCTGCCTTTAGAGCAAAAACTCAAACTTACCGAAGGCAGCCACAAGCAAACTTTAAGTAACATGTTAAAAGTTCCCAAGCAGCAGAAGAAATATTTAAGTCTGATAGGAAAAAACTTCATTACATTAATGCGAGATTTGAAAAAGAAGAAGGAGTTTAGGAATTTTATTTTAAAAAATATTTAATTTACACGTCTTTAGGTATCCCAGTACTCCCAACTTCTCTCGCTAGCCATTTTCCAACAAGCACCGGTCCGCTCACTATCATCTCTAAAATTACATTTCCGTTCCTTTCCGAAGTTTCGTTTCCAATTCTCAAAAACCCGTCAAGAATCATCGCTAATCCTAAATAAAAAGCAGCAGCAGAATATTCTCCTCCTACTGCGTTGATTGCAATTCCGCTAAGTATCTCTCCGCCAAATGACTTCTCATTTATATCTGACCTTCTTTCCTCATCAACATTAAAAGAATCATAAATTTTCTCCTTTACAACACTGGGCACCAGCCAGTCGTAAACAAGCAAACTAACCTCTTCAATAGTTTTTCCAACTAATCTGTATCCTATGTCCCATGCATTCCATTGCCGCTGCCATTCAAAAACAGATCCTCTATCTTGTTTTAAATCCATTTATAACATTAGAAAGCCGCATACTTAAATCTTTTTCTATCTCCTCACTGAATTTCTCGCACCCCTATAAACTCCACTTGCAGCCCTTCCTAATTCAGACGCAGCAGCATCAGCCAATTCATAAGCAGCTTTTACAACATGAACCCCAACCATCACAACTTCTAATGGAATGCTCCCTCTTGGCTTGTAATTCCCCTGCGCATCTGCATTTGTTTTAATTATGCCTTTCCTAACAGCATTTCTATATCTGCTTGCTTCCCAGCTTATCCTCGCAACAGCATCAGCAACGAGCAATGACGCAGCTTCACTATAACCCTGTCTTGCAGCAATCGCTCCTGTTAAAAATTCACCTGCTATAGAAGCGATACTTAAGGGCCCGATATCCTCGCGGCTTAACGCATCGTAATAGCCTTCCTTTAAATCAAACGGCAAAAGTTCTAATACAACTAAAGCAACATTTCTTGGCGCCCTTCTCGCGTGATACACAACACCATCCCACGCTTCTCTTGCTCTCGATCTTCTTGCAACTAAAGGCGCTGCTTCTACAGCAAGCTCAACTCCCTCAGTGCTTCTCCCTTCCGATGCGACTAGGTCATCTAATCTTCGCCATGGTGCTAACACTGCCATAAACCAGTATAGTAAATAGTATACTTATATACTTTTCTATGTCACTAAGAAATAGAAACAATAAGAAATTTAAAGAAGCGCATGACAAAGTCTCAAATGATAACAGTACACACTCCAGCGGATGTCGAAGCAGTTGTAAGTAGGCTGCAATATCTTGATCCAAATCCCTACAAAGTTAGCTCTGCACATCAAACACTTGAAAACGGCACGGCGCACTGCCTAGAAGCTACGTTAGTCGCAGCATTTTTAATGGAGACTCTTGGCTTTCCTCCAGAATTTTTAAGTTTTAGCGTACGCTCTACCAACGCAGGAGCAAGTGGTGGCCATTCCGTTTATATTTACGAAGACAAAGAAGGCATTAAAAGTATTGGCAGATCTCGTTATCTCCAACTTGAAGGCAGGCAGCAGGCTTTCGATTCAGTGGATGCTCTCGCAAAAAGCTACGGTGATGGCTTTCTTGCTAATGGTTGGCTAGCAGTAGATTGGGATATTTACGAGCTCCTTTACGCATCTTTTGACTGGCGAGCTTCAGAAGAAGACTTAGCTGCTATGTTTTCCAGATTCTTTTCTAAAGATGACGGGTTAGATATGGCAAGGCGCGTCCCCTGAACAAGAAAAATCATATCTTAAGTAACCTTTTTAAACCACTCCCTTCTTCTCATCTACATGAAATACGAGCAGTACGTTCCAAAAGAGCTCGAGCCAATCATAGTAAATTTCTGGAAAAAGGAAAAAGTACTCGATAAGCTAAAAAAGCGAAACAAGCGCGGAGAGCGCTTCTACTTTTTAAATGGGCCGCCTTACACTTCCGGCAGAATCCATTTAGGACAGGCATGGAATAATACGGTAAAAGATATTGTGCTGCGCTACAAACGCATGCAGAGTTTTAACGTCTGGGACAGAGCTGGCTACGATATGCACGGCCTGCCAACCGAACATAAAGTGATGGAAAAATTTAACTTAAAAACAAAGGAAGACATAGTTGCCTTTGGCGTAGAAAAATTCAGCGACGCTTGCTTCCAATTTTCAACAGAAATGGCAGAGCAGATGAACAAAGATCTTATTCGCTTAGGCTCTACTTTAGACTTTAGCGATCCTTATCTTCCAGTCACAAACGAATTCATGGAATCGGAATGGTTCTTAATAAAGCGCGCTCACGAGCAGAATCGCCTGTATGAAGGCGAGCGTGCAATGTCCTGGTGCAGCTCATGCGCAACTGCATTGGCAAAGCATGAATTGGAATACAAAGATATTGCAGACACATCAATCTACTTGAAATTCAGATTAAAAGATGCAAAGAACGAATACTTGATTATCTGGACAACAACTCCCTGGACAATTCCTTTAAATTTAGCGGTAGTAGTCCACCCAAAATTTGAATATGTCAAATGCAAAGTTAAAGACGAATACTGGATTGTCGCAAAAGCGCTTGCAGAAAAAGTTATAAAAAATAAGATTGGAGAAGATTATAAAGTAATCCAAACATTCCTAGGCAAAGAACTAAAAGGAAAAGAATACATTCCTCCTTTCGCTGAAGAATTCCCTTACATAAATGAAGCAAAGAAAGAGCAAAAAAAGATTTACACAATTCTGCTCTCAGAGGAATACGTAAACTTGGAAGACGGAACCGGCTTGGTCCATTTTGCTCCTGGCTGCGGCGACTCTGATTATGAACTCTGCACAAGAGAAGGCATAAAGCCATTTAATGTTATAGATGAATACGGCGCTTTCCCCAAGAGTCACAAAACCTTCGGCAATTTAGTCGCAAAAAAAGACGACAAAAAGTTCGCTGATTTAATGGAAAAAAACGGCTCTTTAATAGCAAAAGAAACCTACAATCACAGCTATGCCCATTGCTGGCGCTGCCACAAGCCAATAGTTTACAGAACAACAAAGCAGTGGTTCTTCAAAGTCGATGATCTAAAAAATGCTATGCTTAAAGCAAACGAAAGCATTTTGTGGGTTCCAGAAGAAGCAAAAAACGCTTTCACATCATGGCTCGAAAATCTCAGAGACAACAGCATTACAAAACAGCGCTTCTGGGGCACACCCGTTCCAATCTGGAGATGCAATAAATGCAAATCCGTTACAGTTATCGGCTCAATAAAAGAATTAAAGAAATTAGCAGTAACAAAGCTTCCAAAAAACTTGCACAAGCCGTGGATAGATGAAGTAGCAATTAAATGCTCTTGTGGAAATGAACAAAGGCGCATCCCGGATATTTTAGACGTTTGGATAGACGCAGGCACAACAAGCTGGAGCTGTTTGTACTATCCTCAGCGGGCTGATTTATTTGAGGAATGGTATCCTGCTGATTTCATTACAGAAGGCAAAGATCAAATCCGCGGCTGGTTTAATATGCTTACTGTAGCTTCTTTCCTGGCATTCAACAAACCAAGCTTTAAATCAGTTTACATGCACGGCTTTGTTACAGACGTAGAAGGGGTAAAAATGTCCAAAAGCCTGGGCAACATAGTCTCGCCATACGAGATAGTGGATAAATACAGCGCAGATGTGCTAAGGTGCTACACTTCTCAGACTCGCGCTGGAGAGGACATGAACTTCAGCTGGGATGAAATAACAATTAAGCACAGAAACTTGTTAATTTTGTGGAACCTGCACAAATTCTTGATACAGCTTACAAGAGAAAACGACAGAATAAATCCTTTCAGATTCAGCCATAATTTAATGCACGCTTCATTCGACATAGAAGAAAAATTCATTTTTTCAAAATTAAACAGCACAATAAAAAAAGTTACAGAATTAATGAACGCTTACAGAATAGATGAAGCAATAAAGCCGATTGAAGACCTTTATCTTGATTTGAGCAGGACTTATATCCAGCTTGTAAGAGACAAAGGCAGCATTGGCTCAAAAGAAGAAAAACATATTGTGATGTTTGCAGTATCTCATGTACTGCTGGAATCACTGAAATTATTCTCAATAATCTCTCCTTTCATAACAGAAATGATTTACCAAAATCTTAGAGAAGAATACAAGCTGAAAGAAGACAGCATCCACCTGTACGAATGGCCGAAGGCAGATGCAAAATTCATCGACTTGGATTTGGAGCGCGACATGAACATAGCCCAGACGATCATACAAGCAGGTGCAAACATCCGCGAGCAGTTAAAAATAAGTGTACGTTGGCCGATTAAGGAAGCAGTCATAACAACAATAAACAGCGATACAATAACTGCAGTAAAAAGAATGAGTGACGTAATTAAAAACCAATTGAATGTTAAAGAAATCCAAATAATGCAGAGCTTCCCCGCAGTCAAGACTCGCGTCAAGCCGGATTTCGAAAAGATAAATCCAAAATATGGCGAGTTAACTCCAAAAATCATAGCAAAGCTGGCTGTTGAAAGCTCGGAATCAATACTAAAGCACATAGAACAGGATGGCGCTTACAAATTCCGCATGAATGGCTCAGAAATCCACATCACAAAAGAAGATTTGTTAATAGAACATGACATAGCTTACCCGTACAAAGCAGCCGACTTCAGCGCAGGAACAATTTATCTGAACCAGGAGCGCACAGAAGACTTGGAAGCAGAAGGGTTTGCCCGCGAATTGATGAGAAGAATACAGTCTTTAAGAAAAAAATCCGGATTGGAAAAAACAGACGACATTGTTCTGCACATTAAAGCATCCGCAGAATTAACGAGTATGCTCAGCAGATTCGAAAAAGACATTTCTATAAAATGCGGCGCAAGCAGAATTAGAATCGACAGCGCTCCGCCAGCAAGAAAACACCAGACAACATCAGCAGAAAAGATAAAGAATGAGGAGTTTGAAGTCAGTTTTGATAAGGTTTAACTGCTATCCTCCATAAACATTCTTCCTATGCCCCACTTTCGTTATCTTTACTTTCTTTTCAGCTTCGTTAATATCAGCAATCGCACGATAATCGCCAACGCGTAGCTTATAGTCGTCTCTCCCCTTTAATCTTTAAAAATATCTTTTGGGATTTTTTTAGCTTCTTTAAGTTTATCAATTATCCTCTCTGCAATTTCTTTTGGCAAATCGAATAACTCTTTTTCTGCTTTAGGAGAAAATTTGATGTTCCACTCAGTTATCTCCTGGCTAATTTTCTTTCGACCTCTTCAAGAGAAATACCTTTTCCAGCCTTTAACTCTTTTCTGGATTCTTCTATATCCTTTTTAGTTTTATCAGAAAGCTCTAGCAAGTCCTCATGAAAGCAGTCCTTTAACTCCCTGATTTCTTTTTTCAATACAATTAAATCTTCATGGACTTGTTCTAGTGTGGTTGTCATAAATATGTAATATAAATTTGTAATTTATAAACTTTTCTTAAAAAGGATAAACTCTAACTCCCTTGAACTTCCTCTCCAAAATTCTCGCTAACTTCCTGCGCAACTTCAACCTCAGAATCTTCTTTCTGTAAATCTTCCTGCATTTCCTCAGTAACTGTCTTCTTCTTCATTGCTTTCTTCGGCGTTTCTTCTTTGGTCTCACTCACTTCCTCAGCTTTCTTCTCCTCTTTCACTTCTTCTTTTTCCTCCTTAACTTTAACAGCTTTTCCTTCCCGGGCAAACTCCAATATCCTTATTTCAATTATTTTTATCGGATAAACTTTAGAGCATTTTTTCTTAACCTCGCTTTGCAGTTTATGCGTTACTACATCCTCAACCAGCTGCTCAAACTCAACCTTGGCAACTTCCCTTGCCATCTGCTCGCTCACAGCTTTCCTGACAGCAGAACAAACAGACCTTACAGTTTTATAAGCTGTGACAATCGTTGGTTTTATCCTTACTCTCTTTCCGTCTTTCGTAACAACAACAAAACTCTCATCAAGTCTGTTAGCATTCCTTCTAGTTAACTTCCTCAAAGCAGAAGGCATTATATAGTATCCAATTACCTCAGTATCCAAATTGTTTCCAGCAACACCACTTATTCTAAACCTCAAATAAACGCTCTGATCTTTTATGTTGTCAGTTATGTCCTTTAAATTAAAATGCACAATTCTCCCGACAGCCGCAGCCAGCTCGCTGACAAAAGTCTCGCCGAGAACAGCGCTGTTAAACCTCTTCGGCGCAAGAATAGAATGCCAGTTCTTCTTTATCTTTACTGCACTTACAGCTGCTTTTGCTTTAACCATGTACCTCGCAAAAATTGTGGGTTGTTTAAAAAGGTATCGTTGTGTAGCGCTGTGTGTAGTGCCATTAAATTGCGAGCGACACGATTCCTATTGTAAAACTGCTCTAACTGGAACTGTTTTTCTGGAAAATAAGTAAAAGATAACGCAACAAAAAAATAAAACAAAAAACAGTGGAGCGAGCGGCACCACACAGCGCGAAACTTATGCCCTAAAATCCGCAACCTTTAAATATCAATACTACTAAACAATAGTAAAAATGAATTATAAAAGAAAAAATAAACGCGGAGAAGCTGTTTTAACAACAATAATCGTAATCATTATTATAATCATAGTCATCGCTTGGCTCGTAAACATAGGCGGCAGAGAATGCAGGCGCGACTCACAATGCAAAAACGGACAATACTGCGGCGCTGATTTCGCCTGCCACGACATCCCGGTTGTAGAAAAAACCGTTTACGATATCAACTTGCTGCCTTCAGCAATTGTACTAGGCATCGCTTTAGTTGCAGCAGCTTTTATCTTCAAATGGAAAGGAAAGAGAGGAGAATTGATGGTCGAACAAAGAGGCGCACCTTAAAATGAAAGCCGTTGCTGTAGTAGAAAAAAGTGATAGTCATGTCAAGGTTAGGATGGACGTGGTGGTTGACGTCTATCGCTTTGCTGATTATATCAGGGCTGTGTATGGTAGAGCAGCAGGAATAGATACCACATTAAGTACAGCTGATATAACTAGTCATGCGGGGGAAGAAAGAAACCTACGGGTTGGTAATTTTCTTCTTGTTAGTGGTTCTGCTACAACCCCAGTTCAAGAGCATACTGCTCGTTTGTATGGAGGTATAGAAAGTAAAAGCCACATGGCAACGCTCATTTCTGCTCTAGAACGCGCTTGTCAACAATATTAAACATCCAAATTCACAACCTCCTTCGCATGCTTCATTATAAACTTTCTGCGCGGCTTCACTTCCTCTCCCATTAGCAGAGTAAATATCCTGTCAGCTTCAACTGCATCTTCAATTGCAACTTGCTTCAGAACTCTATTCTCGGGATTCATAGTCGTCTCCCATAATTGATCCGGATTCATCTCTCCTAAACCTTTGTACCTCTGAATTCCAATATTAGTACCATTGCCCATCTCATTCAATACAACTTCCTTCTCTCTTTCACCATAAGCATACTTCGCTTCTCTCCCCTTTTGTAATTTATAAAGCGGAGGCTGTGCAATATAAATATACCCTGCTTCAATCAGCTCTTTCATATATCTGTAAAAGAACGTCAGCAAAAGCGTTCTAATGTGCGAGCCATCAATATCAGCATCAGTCGCAATTATTATTTTATGGTATCGGGCATTCGACAAATCAAACTCTTCTCTGATACTGGTCCCAATCGCAGTTATCATTGATCTGATTTCCTCGTTTTCAAACACTTTATGCAGCCTTGCTTTCTCAACATTCAAAATCTTTCCGCGCAGCGGCAATATCGCCTGAAACTCTCTGTCTCTTCCCTGCTTAGCCGAACCGCCGGCACTATCGCCTTCAACGATAAAAATCTCGCATTTCTCCGGCAATTTATTGCTGCAGTCTGCTAATTTTCCTGGCAGGCTTCCGCCTTCAAATACCCCCTTGCGCGCCAATTCTTTCGCCTTCCTGGCAGCCTCGCGTGCTCTGGCAGCTTCCCCGCGTTTTGTATTTATCAGTCTTGCCTCAGCAGGATGCTCATCTAAGTAGCTCCCAAGCCCTTCGACAACGATCGAATTCACAATTCCGGCAACCTCGCTGTTTCCAAGCTTTGTTTTTGTTTGCCCTTCAAACTGCGGATTTGGAATTTTCACAGAAATAATTACTGTTAATCCTTCGCGTGCATCCTCTCCTTCAAACTCAACTTCCATTTTCTGCTTCTTCGCAAAATTATTAATAACTCTGGTCAGCGCGCTCTTAAAACCAATTAAATGAGTTCCGCCCTCTTCCGTATTTATGTTATTTGCAAAAGTATAGACATTCTCTTGATACACATTCGTATATTGCATCGCAATTTCAAGTTCAATCTCATCTTTTTTCTTTACAAAATATATCACAGGATGCAGCGCCTGCTTGTTGGCATTCAAAAATTCAACAAACTGCTTAACTCCGCCATCGTACTTAAACGTTACTTGCTTCTCCATTCTCTCGTCTACAAAATGAATTTCAATTCCTCTGTTCAAAAAAGCAAGCTCCCTTAATCTTTTCGCTAATATATCAAAATGAAACTTCGTGTCAGGAAAAATCTCTGCATCTGCCATAAACGTAACTTTTGTTCCCGTTTCTTTGCTCTCGCCAACTTCCTCTACTTTGCCAGCAGCTTCTCCTTTCTCAAACCTTTGATGATAAATCTTTCCGTTTCTTTTAACCCAGACATCAAGCCAGGAAGACAAAAAGTTAGTTACACTGATTCCGACGCCATGCAATCCGCCGGAAACCTTGTAGATTTTCTTGTCAAACTTTCCGCCAGCATGCAGCTTAGTCATTACAATTGTTAATGCGCTTTCTCCATATTGCGGATGCAAAGCCACAGGAATGCCCCTGCCATTATCTTCCACACTTACAGAGTTATCTTTATGCACTATAACAATAATCTTCTTTGCAAAGCCGGCTAAAGCCTCATCAATGCTGTTATCAACAGCCTCGTACACCAAATGATGCAGCCCTCGCAAAGCAGTATCTCCAATATACATTCCTGGGCGTGCTCTAACCGCTTCCCTATTAGCAAGAACTTTAATATGCTCTGCTTCGTACTCCCCATTGCCTTCATTCAAATTTTCTTTATTTTGCTCACTAATTTCCTGCTCTGTCATGTTGTTTTCTTTGTGAAAGTCCCGCCGTTTACGGCCAGTGAGCGCCTGGAGCAACTTGCAAAAAGGCCAGGGACGCAGTCAATTCAAAAGAGTTTCTTGTGCGACTTGACTGACGCGAACGAGGGACTTTCACCATTTATCGTCGACAAACCCCATGCCGAAAGAAGCCCTGTAACTTTATATGTCTTTCGTTCTTAGAACCCGTTTATAAGCCGTAATGAGCGATAAATCAATGGTTTTAGAGCTTTAGCGATTTTTAGAACATAGACTGCGGAGGCGGTAAAGGTCGTTAGACCAATATAATTATCCGACGCGTTATACATTTAAAAAAGTTACTCATTCACAAACTATAAATGGAATTAAAAAATAATTTAGCGTCGCACAAAGATAAAGTTATTACATAACAAGACGCGCTCCGCAGTCAACAAACTCAGAATCTTGCAAAAACCCGTAATCAAAGAACCAGCCCCTAACCTAACCCCTTCAAGCAGCTCCCCTTCCAAACACTCTCCATCCATCCCACGGATCTATATGCCTGCTAAAATCCATCTTCGGCAGCTTCACAAGCACTTTTGTTCCGTCTGTTTTAACAAACTCCACTATATCCAAACTCTTGTCAAAGGCCTCCTTTATCTTGGCCATAATCTCATTGTCCGAGATTTCCAGATCATCCAGCCCAAAGAGCTGTTTTAACGACATTAGCTCACCTCCATCTATTTTTAATCTTCAGCTTCCTCATACCCTTCCATAAAGCCATCTTCTTCAGCGCTGATTTCATCGTCCTCTAAAAGCAGAACTCTTGCCTTTTCGGAGTATATGTCTTCATCCTCCACTACTTTATCTTCCTCTAATTCTTCCTCGTGAACCCCTCTTAATCCGTTTTTCATTCTTTTACGTAATTCTACCTTCATTCACACCACCCCACAAGCTAGGTAAAACCCAGTTCTACAGGTAGTTAAGGATATAACATTTATATAATTAACCAATATATTTTATAAAGCTTATAAAAATCAAAAGATTTATATAATAGCTGCATTTTCTTTAAACCAACAAATACATCATATTAAAACCGGGGGGGATATATGCTATGTTTACAAACTCTTTGAGTTTGGAAGCTAAAAATCACCGGGGGGGATTTTTATGAGGAGAAAAGTTATACAGATTGCTGGCTCTACTATGCTGGTTTCGCTGCCAAGAAAATGGGCGCAGCACCACAACGTCTTAAAAGGCGACGAACTCGAAATCACGGAACAGGGAAACAAAATTCTAGTAAGCACAGATAAAACGATTTCCTTAGGCAAGCTTGAAGTTGATGTCACAGGTTTAGACAGAGATTCTTTAATGTTCCTTATCCGTGCATTATACAAAAACGGCTACGATGAAGTTGTTGTTTCCTTCAAAAATCAAATGTGTGATAATTTGCGCACAGGAGAAAAAGAAAAAACATTAGCAGTTATTGCAAGAGAAGTTTCCAGATTAAATGGGGTTGAAATTTTCACGCAAAAAGAAGATTTTTGTGTAATCAGAAGCATCTCCGAAGACAGCATGAAAGTTTTCGATAATATGCTGAGAAGAATTTTCCTACTGGCGTCAGAAACAATTGGGGATCTAATAGAGGGCTATGAAAAAGGCAGCCCAGCCCTTCTTGCAACAATTCAAGGAAAACACGATTCAATAACAAAGTTTGTTACTTACTCTCAACGCCTGCTTAATAAGATTGGATATCAGGACAATAAAAGAACAGTTATTCTCTACCACATTCTGGAAGTTATTGACACAATTATGGATTTTATAAAGTACAACGCAAGAATTTTGCTGAAAAATAAAATAAAACCATCCAAAGAATGCATCGAGCTTTGCAGAGACATCCACAAATCTTTTGATATGTTTCACACATTTTACTACAATTTCGACGCTAAAAAAGTAGCAGAGCTGAACCACAACCGTTATAAAATTTTAGAAAAGGCAATTGCTTATCAAAGCAAAATAGGAAAAGGCGAGTTTTTAATACTAAGCAACATGGAACAGATTCTTGAGTACATTCTTAATTTGACAAATTCGAGAATTTCATTGGAGTATTAAATTTACTTTAATACATTCCAAGTAATGTGCGCGCTACAGTGTGTTTAAGTACAGGTATTTGTCTGGGTCTGCTTGCTGAGAAATAATTTACTCTATGAATCAAAGGCCCAAGATTTTCTGGATGTAGTTTTATTTCATTCATCTCGCCGCATATACCGATTTCGTACTCCACACCGGATTCACGAGCTGCTTTTTCCATTTTATCAAGCGTAGTTTCTAGCACAGATCTTATGCCAGAGCCAAGCAGAGGCGTACCGTCTCCAGCGTGTCTTGTGTAGGATGCCGCAGCTCCTCTCTCAGTTCCCTCAATTAATGGGAACAAGTCATTAGTTCATACATCAAAATCTCTAATGCCTAGCTCATTTATCATTCTATCAGCAGATAAGCAGCCGCCAGGCGTTTCAAGCGTAACCCCAATTCTGTATGCTATCGCCCCCCCAAACTCTTTGTTATTTATCCTTTCTGTCATCTCTTTTACTTGTTTAACTTGCTCAGCTTCATCTACGTATGGAATAAATATTCTAAGATCTGGATCTGCTCTTCCTTCGTCTACAATTCGTTTGTAAGCGGCAAATAAAGCGCGTATTTGGGTTTCGTAAATAATGTGGTGCTTATCCAATATTTGTGCTCCTCGCGGCGCAGTTCTGCTTCTAAATGCACCCGTAAATTCTTCAATACCATAAGCAAGTCCCGAATATTTAGTATCACTTCTGCTTAGGCTCTCTATGTTGATTATATCACTTGATGAAAATAACTCATATATCGGCGGATCAAGCAGTCTAATTTGTGTTCTTCTTCCATCTTGATATTTTAGTATTTCATAGAAAGCTTCCGCATGTCTTCTCTCGAAATCTTTTCTAGTCTCATCTAAGACACTTTGTTCAATATGTTCCCCTTCATGTGAAAATATAGCTAATAGAAATCTCCCAAATGCAAGTAAATTCTCTTCGTTTTGTTTTAGTATGTTCTCTGTTCTTACTAACCCAACATTGTCAACACCCCAGCCTCTTGCTTTTTCCATTTGTTCAACTGTATCGGCATTTACCATAATTTTAATTCGCGCAGCTTCTAACACCGTATCAACTTTTTCCATTAGTTCTAGGTATCTTCTAACTTCAGAATTTGTTTCTTCTCTCGTTAATCTCTCCGGGCTAACCGGAGATTTCTCAATAACATACTCCCCTTCATACATCTCGCCTGTTCCGCCATCAAAAGAAATTGCTGCTTGTTTGCCGAATTTGAACTCTCCAATCGTATATTCAAGATCTCCATCACCTCCATTAAATAATAATTTATCAGCTGTTAAACTTCTAACACGAATCATTGGTGTACCAAGACGCTGTAAATCGATTGTAAAATGATTTTCAGCTGTAACGTTTGTGAAAATTAACCCGTCAAATGTTCTAATATTTTTTACATAAGGCAGGGTTAAACCTCCTAAG
>CAYJSO010000001.1:2992-36687 GCA_964372795.1 uncultured Methanosarcinales archaeon | reverse complement strand
TATGATGGTCGTGGAATGTTGAGAATGGCTATTTGCAACTTATGAAATTATATATACCTCCTTCCCATCACTCTCGCCTTAAGCGTCTCGATGACAGACTTCATGTAAGAAGTGTTTTATTTTCTGTCTACGAAGGCTACAATACCTATTATTATTGCCTGAGCTATTCCTGCTAAAATATTAATAAATGGTATAAATGCTCCTATCAGAACTAAGCTGAGCCAGCCAGGATAGTTTCTTTTTTCATATATCTTCCATAGAAAATAGCAGCTGTATGCAACGTTAACGAAAGGCACAAGCAATAAAAATCCGAAAGCCCAGTGATAATCAGCTAGAGGGGGTATCATGAATAAATTAATAATTGGAATCCATGCGAGCCAAGGTTTACTGTATTTAAGTTTGTTAGCTAGAGACATAAGGACAATCGCTTGGTATACATGCACAACTAAAGCAATAGAAATTATTGTTAGGTAGGGTGTGAGGGAATCCAGAGTCTGTATAAGTGCCATTAAATAGTTTGATTTTACCTTATATATTAATTTTTTCTTGGTTTATAGGTATTTCTTTCCTAAAATTCTCGCCTTAAACATCTCTAACACAGGCCTCATGTAAGAAGGGAACTGTTTTCTGTAGTTCAAATGCGATTTGCCTGTTTTTCTGTAGGTGATTGGGACTTCTTTGTATGTGAAGCCTTTGGATGCTGCTTTCAGCAATATCTCAACATGCAGGCCAAAGCCGTTGTTTGTTAGGTGCAAGCCATTAAACACTTTTCTGTTGTATAGCTTGAAGCCGGTTGTCATATCTTTTACGTTTACGCCTGTTAATAATTGTGCAAATAAGTTATAGCCAGTGCTGAAAAGCCATCTTTTTGGATTTAACTCAGCTCTGCCGCCTGAGACATAACGAGAGCCGATTATAATGTCTGCTTCATTACGCCTGCTGTACAAGCGATTGATTTCATTGTAATCATGCGAAGTGTCGCAGTCCATTATTAAAATGTAGTTGCCGGTTGCGTTTGCTAAGCCTTCTCTTAGCGAGCTGCCTAGATCTTTGCTTTCCCTGTTGTAGCGGTGGATAACTTTTAATCTTTTATCTGTTTTTGCAACTTTGTCTGCTATTTCTCCTGTTTTGTCTGTGCTGTGGTTGTTTAGGAAGATGACTTCTCCATCTATCTTATTTTCTGTTAAGAATTTTAATACTCCTATCAGGACTGTTTCTACGTATTTCTCTTCGTTGTAGCCTGAGATTACAATTGAGAGTTCTGGGTTTGTCATTTTGTTAATGTTTTTGTGTGGTTAGCTGCTTTTTAAATTTATCTATTAGGTTTGCGTATAATTTATTAAGGGGCTTATCCTATTTTATGTTCATGGGGGTTGATTTTGAAGCTTATATGGATTTTGATGGCGATTTGAATACTGTTGATAGGTTTTACAGTGAGTTAGGTAATGGAAGACTTAAATATTTTAAAGTTGCTGGGAGCAGGTCTCCTGTGAAGCTTGTAAGGCATAAGTATCCAGAGTATAAAATAGAGGGGAATTACCCGCGTTGTTTTGAGCACTATAATTTAATTTTTCATAATGCTCTAAAATATATAAGATTTTGGACCGGATTTAGGTGGCATCAATTTGTCTGTAATCCTAAAGTGCGTGAAAATGTTATTGCGAGATGCAGAGAGCTGGCTTCCTTTTTTAAGTCCAAGTTTATCTTTTATGCGCCAGATTCTGGCGATGGCGAGTTTATTTCAGAATATATCAAGAAGGGAAAAAGTTTTGCGCAGATAAAGGAAGTATTAAAATCTAGACGTGGCTCTGAAGTAAAGAATATAAATAATCTTCCAGTGCTTCCTGATCCTGATTCAAAAGAGTTTGATGTTAAAGTGTATAAAACTAATGAAAGAGCCTTTGTAGAGGAATTTAAATAATTTTTAATCACTATTTTTAATAGTTACGTCTTTTTTAGCGAGAATCAAGCTAATGTAGTGTTTTATTTCATTTAAATTTATTAGTTTAAGGATGAAAAGTGCTGCTGTGTAGATTATTAATGCGATCAGTGTTGTTAGTATTAATTCAGCTACTGGATTTAATTGAAGCAATGTTTTTAATCCGAATATGATTGAGACGAATAGAACTGCTGCAATTATCGTTTTTATCCAAGTTGATGCTTGCAATTTTGCTTTTATGAAGGAATTTACTTTGTAAGTTGATAATATTAGAGCAAGAGCGTAGCTTATTGTTGTTGCGGAAGCTGCGCCTGAAATGCCGAATTTTGGAATTAATATAAGATTTAGTATTGCGTTTGTTACTGCTGCAAGGAAAATTATTTTTGTAACTGTTTTTGGCCTGCCTATTGCTGAGATTATGCTGTGGTTTATCATTGCAACTATGAATAAGAAGACGCCAACCAGAAGTATCTGCAGAGGCAAAGCTGCTGCCATGTAGTCTTCGCTGAAGAATAATTTGATAAGCAAGTCAGAGAAGGCAAATACTGTAAAGATGATTGGAGCTGTTAAAGCAAATGTGTATTTGTGCAGCATATTTAAGCCGAGCGACAAGCGTTTCTTGTCTTTTTTTGCCCATAACTCTGCAAATAATGGAAATACAACAGATGAGACTGATGTTCCTAAGAAAAGGAAAGCCATTGCTGTAGGCAAAGCAACATTATAAATTCCAACTTCTTCTAAAGTTCTAAAGCTAGTAAGCATTAAAGTGTCGATGTAGCTAATTACTTTATCGCCGATGTCCGTCATTATAACAGGCAAGCCAAAGGCAAAGAGCATTTTTGTTATTGAAGAGAAATTCTTTGTTTTGTATTTGAATATGTTGAATGTTTTTATTATGAAAGGAAGGAAAATTAGTATTAATATTGGGCCGACTAATAGGAATGCTAGAACTGGAGATAGAATTTTAAGGTTTATTGAGAAGAAAATTAATATTAGGATTAAGACGATTGAGTTTTTTGCTGTATCGATGAAAGCATATATCCTGAACTTTTGAAAACCCGAGAAAAATGCTTTTAGAAAAGTGAAAGAGATGCTGAATATGGTGTAGCCGATCATTATTTTTAGAATTAGTTCTGCTGCTGGATTTTTGAAGTAGTAAGCTGCTAGGAATGGAGCTAGGATAAAGAAAAGTACTGCAAAGATAATTGAGCTTGTTATTTGTGATAGTAAAACTGAAAAGACTGCTGTTTTTATTTCACTGAATTTATTTTTTATTTTAAATTCCGAGATGTATTTTGTCAGTGCCGGGTTTAATCCAAGGTCGCGGAAGAACAAAAAGAAAATTACAAATGTAAAGACTGCGTAGAACAAGCCGTAGTCAGCCGGGCCGAGTTTTCTTGCTAGAATAAGGCGGGTTAAATATGCTATAAAGTAAGCGAAAATGTTCATTAAAAAGATTATTCCAATTCCGCGCACTGCTTTTCTTGCGTAGCTCATGTTATTTTAAATATTGCAGCTGCTCTTGTTTGATATACTGGTTTGAATAAATTTGGAGCTTTTGCTATTTCGTCAAAGCGTTTTGGCAATTGTTCCTGTATTACAGTGTCGTTGTAGCCGCCATAACGCTTTACATATTTATATGACATTGCGTCTATTATAATGTACTCGTAGCCCTGTGATTTGAGAAATTTGTGCAGCTCTTCGGCGTTGTGGTCAAGAGTTGTTTTTCTGTATTCATTTACTTCTGGACACCATTTGCAGCTGAACATGTCAAAGCCCATCATGTTTTGATCTCTGCCGGAATAAGGAAAGACTTTTGTGTTAGCTGGCAGATTAGTTTTCAGCCAATTATATGCGTCGATCTCGTCAGAGCCGCCTTGCCATGAGCCGCCTGCTCCCCATAGAGATGTGTTGATGCTGTATTTTTGGTAAGCTGAGGTTGCTGTTATACCTATTATTATGGTAACCAATATAGAGATTGTTCCTACGATTTTGTTGTACTCTTCATTTTTTATTGATATCTTTAGAGCGTGTGTCACTAAATTTATTAGTACAACTACTATTAACAATGCAAGGGTTAAGCTTTTTGGGGTTAGGAAACCATTGGCTATTGCTTCTTTTTCTGCTATTGCTAGTATAACTCCAAGTATAATCCATGTGTAAACTTTATCATTTTTTTCCAATAAAAACCAGAGCCCTTCACTTACTAAAATTGCGGCTGCGATTGCAAATAAAGTCCAGATGCGGAATGCCCACAAGCCTATTGGCAAGTTAAAGGTTTCTGAGTTTACGAATAAGAAAGTGAATACGAGCCAGGATAATGCGATTGCGTGCCAGCCAGTTTCTTGTGGGGGGATGTTTTTGAAATAGACTATTAAGGAAAGTGAAAATAGAAGTATGAATTGAATTAGCTCCAGTTTGAGTGAGAGTAAAAATGAGAAGCTGCCGAATATTAGGGTTAGGTAACGTATTGCAAGTATGAATGCTACAACTGCGTTTAATGATATTAATGCATGGATAACGTAAAGCCATGGTTTTGATAACTCGTTTTGTTTAAGCTTTGTGTGCTTGTAGAAGTACCATAGCAAGAAAACTGTTGTTATGAATAAAAGCAGATAGACGAAAATTCCAATTCCGACTGAAGTGTTGATTAAGCCTTGCGATTGTGCGTAGAAGAAATCATTAAAATTATATGCTCTTGTTGCGCTGCCGCCTTCTGGAGGGAAAATCTCCGGCAGCCTTCCTAATGTTGTTTTAATTAAATCAAGAATACCTGTGCTTTGTGCAACTTCAGCTGCTGTGCCTTCTATCCTCGCTGCTACTTTAATGGTTAGCATGTTTTTTGCTTTTTCGAACCACCATGCTAAGGATAGGATGATTCCTGAGATTATTGAAAGAACTTGATAAGTTGGAAATTTTCTTTCTAAGAGCCATTTTATTATTAAATAAAGGGCAACCATAGGAACTAGCTTAAAGATTTTTGATGGCTGGATTAAAAGCATGGCTGCAAATACGACTGCAGCTGCGTAAGCCCATTTTTTGTCTTCTTTAAACTGCTCCAGGCAGTACATTACTACGAAAAATACGGGAACAACAAGCGAGTGAGCCCAGATAAAATGAGTGAAGTAAGCGGGAATTGCTGCCAAAACAAAAGTTGAGAATAAGGCTTTTTTTGAGTTGTTTGTGAGATGTTTTACGAAGAAGTAGAAGAATACAATTCCCAGTGAGATAAATAATGCGTTGAAGAATTTTAATGTCCAGTTTAAAGAGGGTGCAGTTTGATGCAAAACTCCAAGGAGCATGTCATAGCCGGGAGGATAGGGATCAAGATAGCCAAAGAAACGAACGCCTTTGAAGCGTTCTTCCAGTGATTCAACGTCAGTTTCAATTGTTTTTTCAACTGCAACGTACTTTGTGCCCTCAGCGTGTCCCCAGGGATCATCATCTTCAAGGTAAGGGTAGCTGAATGCGCCTTTTGTATACATAAATAAAGTCAGTGAGAAGATAATTAGGACGAGTATTATATATAGGTTTGATTTTGTTAGCTGTGGCTTTGGGAATGTAAGTGTTTGTTCTTTTTTTATCAGTTTTTTTATAAATAAAATTAAGGAAAGTAGGGGAATTATGATTGAAGCTAAAAGGAACCATTTCCAGTCAATTGGGATTTTGAATAAGTTGAATAAAACCCCCAATAAAACAAATGCAGCTAAGCCGATGCCTATGCGCATAATATTTCTTTCAAGAAAGTTTTCACTGTTTTTAATCCACTTAGTTAAGCTAAATCCAAGCCCCCAAGTGTATACAAAGAAAAGCAATATGGTTATGAAACTCATCAGTCGGTTTTAATGATAAGGGTATATAAAAGTTATGGTAAAATATGTGGCTTTGTTGAAAATATCTGCGCCTGTTCACTCGGTCTTTTTATTTGTTTTATTTATATTTGTTTAACGTTGATTTATTCGATTAAAAAGACTTCCTCTAACCATTTTACAATAGGACAAGCTCGTTCACATATTATTGGCGCAGACGATATTTTCAACTAAATTGGTAGATATCGGGTAAATTATATAAATAGATAGCGAAAATGGAGGCTGTATGAGCGAGAGTTTTTTTGAGAAGCAGGCGGAAAAGGGCGTGTATTATGAGACTGGAAATATTATTGGGTTTTTAGTAGGCGTTTTACTGTTTGCTTTTATTTTGTTTTTTATTTTGTCTAGAGGGGCTATTTCGTTTAGTTTGGTTAATTACGTTTATGTTTTTGTTATAGTTTTATTTGCTGCTTTAGTATTGGATTATTTTGTGAACAGGAAAAAACCAATTTCGATAACTGAGTAAAATATGGGATAAAATGACAAAAGAGCTTTTTAATGGATTTTTGGACGGGTTTAGGAAGTTTGGACATTGTGTTGCTTATGTAGTTAATTTTGTTCTGCTTACAATTGTTTATGTTTTGGGCGTTGGGTTAACGTCTATTGGAATGAAAGCGGCAGGGAAGCGTTTTTTAGAGTTAAAGTTGGATAAGAGTGCAAAGAGCTATTGGAGCAATAGAAAAGAGCAAATGAAGCATGAAGATTACTTTAAGATGTTTTGATCATATTTTAATAAGTGTGCTTTATGTGCTTTAAGGAGGCAAAATGAATATATTGGGAATATCGTGCTATTATCATGATGCGGCTGCAGCTTTGGTAAAAGAAGGAAAGCTTGTTGCTGCGGCTGAGGAAGAGAGGTTTACAAGAAAGAAGCATGACAGCAGCTTTCCTGTGAATGCTGCTAAATACTGTTTGGAAGAAGCTGGAATTGATGCTAAGCAGCTGAATTATGCCGCTTTCTATGACAAGCCGATTTTAAAGTTTGAGAGGTTAATGTCGCAGCATTTGCAGGAATTTCCTAAATCTTGGAGGATGTTTTTGCACTCTACGCCTGCATGGATAAATGAGAAGCTGAGGGTAAAAGCTATGCTGAAGAAGAAGCTGAAGTATAAAGGGCCAATAGTTTATTCTGAGCATCATCTGTCGCATGCCGCAAGCGCTTTTTTAGTTTCTCCGTTTAAAGAAGCTGCTATATTGACGCTTGATGGGGTTGGAGAGTGGGCAACAACTGAGATGAGTGCTGGAAAGGGAAATAAAATTGAAGTTTTGAAGCAAATTGATTTTCCACATTCGCTTGGGCTGCTGTATAGTACGGTAACTGCGCATTTAGGGTTTAGCGTGAATAATTCTGAGTATAAAGTTATGGGGCTTGCTGCATTGGGAAAGCCGAAGTATTTTGATGATTTCCTGCAGATAATTGATGTTAAGGATGATGGAAGTTACAGGTTAGACATGAGCTACTTTGATTTTCATCATGCGATGCATATGCCAGGCAAGAAGTTTTTGAATAAGTTTGGAGATGTGCGGAAAGAAAATGGAGAGGTAAATCAGCATCATAAAGACCTGGCTGCATCTGTTCAGAGAGTGCTTGAGTATGCGCTGTTTAAGATGCTGAATTATCTGCATGATGAAACGAAGATGGACAAGCTTTGCATGGCCGGAGGGGTTGCGCTGAACAGCGTTGCTAATGGAAAGATTTTAAGGAATACCAAGTTCAAACATATTTACATACAGGCTGCTGCGAGCGATGCTGGAAGCAGTTTAGGGGCTGCGTTCTTAGCGTATAATACTGTTTTGGGCAAGCCAAGGGGTTTTGTAATGGAGCATGCTTACTGGGGGCCAAAGTTTAATGCTGAACAAATTAAGAAATATTTGGATGAAAATGGAGTTAAGTATACTGAGTTTAAGGATGCGAATGAACTGCTTGCCAAGACAGCTAAGATTATTTTTGACAGCAAGATTGTTGGATGGCTGCAAGGGAGAATGGAATGGGGGCCTAGAGCACTTGGAGCTCGCAGTATATTGTCTAATCCATGCGATCCAAAGATTAAAGATATTTTAAATTTAAAGGTTAAGCATCGCGAGCCATTCAGGCCATTTGCGCCTGTTGTGCCGGTTGAGGATGCAAATGAATATTTTGAGTGCGATTTGCCTGTGCCGTTAGCAGCTGATTTTATGCTTATGGTTTATCCTGTTAGAGAGGAAAAGAAAAAGCTGATTCCTGCGGTTGTGCATGTTGATGGCTCTGGAAGGTTGCAAACTATAAGAAGAGCGCAGAATCCTTTGTATTATGAGCTAATAAGGGAGTTTGAGAAGCTTAGCGGAGTTCCAATACTGATTAATACTTCATTTAATGTAAGGGGGGAGCCGATTGTCTGCACGCCGGAGCATGCTTATCGCTGCATGATGGGAACCGGGATTGATGCGCTTGTAATGGGCAGATTTTTGATAAAAAGGGAGGATAATCCCCAGCATATGTGGGACAGTGAGAAATATGCAAAGGACTGAGCTGTTTTATGGAATTTTGCTGTTTTTTGGAGCTGTTTTAATATTTTTTATTGGTTTTGAAATTGTTTTAAGAGTTTTTGATTTTGGAGTCGGGCAGAGAACGAATGAATTTATTTTTTATGAATATAATGAAACACTTGGGTGGAAGAATAAAGCAAATGCAGCTGGTGTATTTAATATGGCTGATGCGAGCAATTATGTTGAGATTAATTCTAAAGGCATAAGGGATTTTGATTATGGTTATAAGAAAGGGAAAGCTAAAAGGATTGTTGTGCTTGGTGATTCGCATACCTGGGGTTTTGGGATAAATGACAGCTTTAGGTACACGGAAGTTTTGGAGAATTTGAGCAATGGGGAGGTTGTAAATATGGGTGTAGCGGGGTATGGAACCGATCAGGAGTATTTGACACTTAAGTTGGAGGGATTGAGATATAATCCGGATGTTGTTATTATCGGTTATCATACTGGCTCTGATTTAGAGGATAATGCAAATAATGTCAGATATGGATATCCTAAGCCTCAATTTGTTTTTAGTGATGGAAAGCTGAAGCTTGAGGGTGTTCCTGCGCCTTTGAAAGAAGATTGGGAGAAAAGGGTTTATGAAAATGAAGCTTGGTATAGGAAAGTTGACAGGGTTTTGAGCAATAATTTGCTAAGTTATGCATTTTTTAGAAATAGGTTATTAGCTGTTGGTTTTTTAAGGAATTTGTCGGTTAAATTGGAGTTAAGTAAACAAGAAAGAATAGAGGAGAATTTTGATGAAAAAATAAGTTTGACGTTGCAATTAATAAAAGAAATGAATGAGCTAAGCAAGAAGAATAAAGCAAAGTTACTGGTTGTTATAATTCCGACAAAAGTGCAGGTTTATAGCGACGGAAGCGGTAAGCAGAATAAGGCAATTGTTGAGTTTGCTGAGGAGAATAGTATTTTAGTTTTGGATTTGTTGGATCCCTTTAAAGAAAGCGAAGAGAAACTTTATTTTGACATTGATCCGCATTGGAATGCTAATGGCAATAGGTTGGCTGCTGAGCTAATATACGAAAAGTTAATAAATGAATCAATTTTGAAGTGAGAGCATGGAAGAGCAAAGCGTTCAGCCTAGAAATCAAGGATTACTTAGCAGCTTGTGGAGTTTCATGAGAGAGAGGAAGAAATGGTGGCTTTTGCCGATTGTGATATTGTTAGTTTTGGTCGGCGTTTTGTTGGTTGTTGGGCAGAGTTCTAGTTTGAGTCCGTTTATTTATGTGCTGTTTTAGAGAAATTTTATTATATATTTTTATTATCTATGTTATTATCCATATCTTATTTTTAAAGTTAATAACGTTATAGCCAACCCAATTTCTATTGTTACAGTTACTATTAGAGGCCAGCTGGTTATGCTGAAAGCGTAAGGATACCAAAGCGAAAGGCCGAGTACGTATATTGGAGTCCATAAGAGCGAGATGTCTTTTGTTGAGCGCGTTTTCCAGGATTTAATGACCTGCGGGGTTAATGATAAAGCTACTATAAATCCTGCTAGATATCCGAATATCTCTAAAGATGCCATTTTTTGTATAAATTTGTTTTAGGTATTTAATTGTAATGGTAGATATTTATGTTTTTGAAGTGCTTTTCTTCAACTAAATTAAAGTTTTTGTCAAAATAGTTTTTGTAAACGCCTTGCTCTCTTTTAGAATGCGATAGAATCAGCCAGTAGCCGCTGTACTCTTTTAACGAAGGTTTTATTTCGTTTAGGATCTGCTCGTTTAGCTTTTTGTCCGTGAATGTTTTTAAGCCGATTGTTTTAATATTGCCTTTGAAGTAGTATTCAAATGGAATTATTACGTCTTTGTCTGCCAGTAGAATTAATTCGCCGTCTTGTTGCGTGTTTTGCTGGATGAAATCTGCAGCTTCACGCCATTGTTCTTTTCTTGGGGATTGGGAGTAAAAGCTGAATAGTGCGAATATTGTTGCTGCGATGAATAAAACTGCCAGAATTGTCTGCAAGTGTTTTCTTTTTATTTCTGTAAATGCTTTAACCAGCAAGATGTAAGCAAATGGGAATAGGAAATGTGTGTATCTTGTTATAAAAGTAGAGGTTGTGAGTTTTGGGGAGAATGCAGAGTATAGGGTTAGGATTGTTGCGATTAAGGCAAATACTAAATATTGGTTTTTAATTAGTTTTTTTGATTTTGAAATTAAACTATCATATTTTTTATTATAACTTTTTCTCAGATAAATTAAAATTAAGGCTATTGTGAGAGTTATAATAAGCGGGATTGCAAATAAAAATATTCCCAGCTGAGAGATTGCTGATGGAATGCCCAGTCCAGATAAATGGGAAGGCAAAACTCTTTGCAGATTTTGTATCTGATTGATTAAAACTGGTAGATTTGGTGTATATAAAATTATAATTGCAAGCTGTGTGTAGAGCCATTCTTTGATTTTTGGAAATGATTTTGATTTCTTATATTTATAATAAATTAAAAAGTAAATTACGTTCTGCAGGAAAGGAATTGTGAAGCCTAAGTATTGTGTGTAGATGATTGAAACTGTAAAGATTGAGTAAAGGGTTGCGTTTGTTTTTGTTCTGTTTTTTAGGAATTTAATGTAAAATAGTGTTGAAAGTAAGGTGAAGAAAGTGAATAAAGCGTAAGCTCGTGCTTCCTGCGCGTAAACTAAGTGTGTCATTGATAATGTCATTACTATTGAGCTGATTATTGCTATGTTTTTGTTGAAGAGTTCTTTTGCTATTAGAAAAATTAGAATTATAGATAAAGCGCTAAGTATGGCTGATGGCAATCTGAGGGCAAATTCTGAGTCACCAAAATACTTTGTCCAGTAATGTAGCAAAATGGAGTAAGCGGGAGGAGTGCCAACGTGTTCTTCTGCTGAGACTATTACTTTGTTAAGTGAATCCTGTTGTGCATCGCGTAAAGCGTAAGCTTCATCAAGCCAGATGCTTTCTGCCCCTAGTGAGTGAAAGCGCATAGAGAAGGCTGTGATTAGGAGTAAAATAAGGAGACAGTATTCCCAGTTCTTTAGCTTGAGCTTAATCATCAGCTTTTTGCTTGATTAGGCTGTATTTAAACGTTGTGTAAAGCTTAAATATTGCTTTGACTGGTAATTTTGAATGGTTGACTGGAAAGGGCTTTTTAAGAATTTGGCGGTGTTTGCGACAGTTTTTATTATTGGCTTTTTTGTTATTGAGCTGGTTTTGCATTATTTTTATCCGGTTAGAAGCGTGAATCCAGCGAATGCGACCATTCATTTGACGCATGCTGAGTATGATATGATTGCAACGACAAATTCTTTTGGGTTGAGGGACAGAGATTACAGCTTTGATGTACCTGAAGATGTTTATAGGATAATGGTTGTTGGAGATTCTTTTGTTTTTGGAGTTGGGATGCAGAATAACGAAACGTTTGTTAAGGTTTTTGAGAAGGAGTTAAATGAAAATAGCAGTAAAAGAGTAGAGTTTGAAGTGCTGAATGCTGGGAAGTCAGGAACAGGGCCTAATGAGTACTTGGATTTGGTTGAGCATTATTCGAATATTTATGATTATGATATGCTAATGATTGCATTCTATGTTGGGAATGATGTTGTTGATACGAAAGATCCGTACATAAATGAAGGGCTGATATCTTTGCTTAAGAAATCCAGAATTGTTACGATGACATTTAATTTTTTAACTGAACTTTCGCAGAGGGGAAAGGAAAATAAGATTTCCAACATATTAATATTTAATGCTAAAAGGGCGCCGCAGTTTTATGTCGACAGTTTGCTGCTTGAAAGTGATGAGATAAAGGAATCGCTTGCTGAAACGTTGAAAGTTTTATTGGAGATAAATGATTTTGCTGAAAGTAAAGGCAAGAAAGTTGTGTTTGTTATAATTCCTTCTAGTTTGCAGGTCAGCAAAAAGTATCATATGTTTTTTGAAGAAACTGGATTTGTTGTTAAAGACGAGTTTTTGACGAATGCAAGGGCGCAGGCAGTTTTAGACAAGTTTTTTGAGAGGCAGCAGATTGATTATGTCGATTTATTGGGCGGGTTTAAGGAGCATGCTGATGAGGATTTATATTTTAAAACTGATGATCATGTTAGCAGGGGAGGGCAGGAATTGATTGGAAAGCTGTTAGCTGCTGGATTGGAGCAAAGCTTTTTAAATAGTTCTTAATAAAAGAGAATGGGTGTGGTATGGAACAAAAACTTAGAGATAAGAAAGTAATTGTAGTAATGCCTGCGTATAATGCTGAGAAGACGCTGGAAAAGACTTATAGAGAATTGCCTCCGGGAAGCTATGATGATGTTCTTGTAGTAGATGATTTTAGCAAAGATAAAACTGTTGAGGTTGCTAAGAAGCTTGGGTTAAAGGTAATTCAGCATGAGAAGAATAAAGGCTATGGAGCTAATCAAAAAACTTGCTATACTGAGGCGCTTAAGATGAAGGCTGATGTAGTTGCGATGGTGCATCCGGATTACCAGTATGATCCTAAGATGCTGCCAGAGATAACTAAGCCGCTGCTTGATGGGAGAGCAGATGTTGTTTATGGCTCAAGGATGCTTGTAAGGGGGATGGCTAAGAAAGGAGGAATGCCGCTTTGGAAGAGATTAGGGAATTTCTTTTTGACTGCTTATTTTAATATTGTAGTCGGAACTGAGATGACAGATGGTGCTACCGGGTACATCGCTTACAGCAGGAAGGTGCTTGAGACAATTCCGTTTATGCTGAATCATGATGGTTTTTGTTTTGATGAGGAAGCAGCTATTCAATGCGCGGCGCATGGATTTAGGCAAGTTGAGGTTGCAATTCCAACAAGGTATGAGGAAGACAGCTCTTCGATAGGGCTTAAGAAAGCAATTAAATATGGGTTAACATTATTTTATAAAGTGCTGCAGTATAAGCTTACAAAGTGGAAGATAATTAATTTAAAGCAGTTTGTTGTGAATAAAGAACAGATGCAAACAGAGGGGTAATAAAAATTTAAAATAAAAAGTTAAGTTATTAAAATTAAAAAATATAACATCAAAGATTTAAAATATAATAAAAAGTTAAAATAAATTTAAATAAAAAATTTGAAATTTTATAAAAATAAAAAACAAAATGACAATAAAACGACCTTTAAGAGTGTATGTGAAATTCTTCTTTTACGAGCCATTGGCATTGTTTTTAAGGATTTTGCCTTATCCTCAGCTGAGAACTTTTTTTCTTGCGCTGTTTGGGGCTAGAGTCAAGCTGTCTTCTCTTATTTATGACACTTTCTTTTTTGGAATGGAATTTAGCGGCTTTTATAATTTAGTTACTGGCAAAAGGGTTCATATTGGAAGGGATTGTTTAATTGATTTAAATGATAAGGTTGTTTTGGAAGATGATGTTGTGTTGTCGCCCAGGGTAACTGTTTTAACTCATCAGTCGCCCGGAAGATATAGTCCTATGTTGGAGTATTATTCTGAAGTAAGGAAGCCAGTTGTAATTAAAAAAGGAGCTTGGATTGGAGCTAATGTTACGATATTGCCGGGAGTTACAGTAGGAGAGATGAGTGTGGTTGCAGCTGGCTCAGTGGTTACGCAAGATGTTAAAGCCTATTCGCTGTATGCTGGAGTGCCGGCTGAGTTTAAGAAGGAGATTAATAGAAAATAGTAATCAGAATAATTAAAATAGATACAGCAATCAAACTTCCATAACCAATCTTGCTTTTAGCTGAGAATCTGGCTGGCTCTTTGTTGACAACGGCATTGTACTTTACAGTCCCTTTATGCAGCCCAACTCTGGACATGAATATTTTTTTCAAAGCTTCTGCATCTTCTTTGTTCAATCCGTCTATATGCAACACCATTTTTGAAGAACCTGCAGAAGACATATGCACGTCATACAATCCAAAAATCCTGTCGAATGCGTCTTGATCAACTATAACGTGCTGTACCTTTTTGTAAGGCATTGTCAGCATTTGCCTTGAAAGCGCACCTTTTCTAAGCGTGATGAATTCTTCGTTTTCAGCATAATAGTAGTTTCTAAAGTACAGAACCTCATAAAAGAGTTTTATAATAAGGGCTGCAAGAGTTATGTCAGAAAATAATTTTAATATAAACCAAAACTGAGATTTAGAGAAAATTCCAACAATTAATGCGATTGGCAGCAAACAAACTATGAAATAAAACAGCATTCTAACAGTTTTCTTAAGCGGCTTTATCTGCTGCAGGGGATACCTCTGCCTTAAGTAAGTTACTTTTGTATTTTTTATTCCAATTGCTTTTAAGAATATATCATGCAGAGCAAATGCATCAGCTTTCTTAAGGTCAGGAATCCAGTTTCCTAACTTTGCTGCGTGTTTGCCTTCCTCTTCGCCGTAATCAACTTCACCGCCTGTTTCGGTAAATAGTGTAGCTAATCTAAGTATCCTCTGCTCCAATCTTTCCTTTATAATCAAATTGCGTATCTTAGCGAACTGCAAGTTTATTGTCTGTCTGCTTAGAAATTTATACTGTAATCTTATTCTATCTTTTTCAATCGCATAGCTGAATGCTATTTTTTTTATTACTGCGGAACCAAAAAAGCTTATTAAAACAACGAGGTAAATGTAGATATATCCTATTCCAAGATACGCTCCTACTAAAATTGCCCCTAAAAACGAAGAGAAAGTTTCATTGAATGCCTTAATATATGCTCCTCCAGAAGATGTATAGGCAAATAATGCGACTATCGCCGGGACAACCACTAGAATTAGAAATGCAATAATGACTGTCTGGAGAATAGCCTTTCTTAAAGGATTTATCGGATACGGCATTGATTTTTTGTCTGTATCAACACTCAAAAGAGGCTCTTTCTTTGCACTACTAACTTTTCCTTTCTTAGACAGAATAAACTCTTTTATCTCATGCGCTTCGCTTTCTTTCAGTGGCCCTAACAAGATGCCGCCTTCGGCAGCCATTGTTGACATTCCCAAATCAGCAAGCTTTAAAATTCTCCAGAGAAAAGTCTGCGTTTCATCTACATTCTGTATCTTTGAATACACGATCAGTTGTTGCGTTCTTGATACGTACCCTCTCTTAAAAAGCAAACCTTCTTTTGTAAGCTGGTAGCTTGTGAAGAAGTATCCAATTAAATCAAAAGCAAGCAAAACAACTGCTATTAAAGTTAATATTATTGCCCAGAGCGGATTAACAAATATGAGCCAAACAGCAAATATCCCAAAAAATAAACCGTAAGCATAAAAATCTCTTATGATCCATCCAAGCAAATCAGGCTTGTATATTTTTCCAATAAGATTTTTGCTAGACATTTATCTACTTCCTTTCTTCTTTATCTTTGAAAGAATTAAATCTCTCACAGCTTTAGCGTTTTTCTCATTCAAGCCTTCTACATGTGCTCCTGCTGTGCCTTCGTCTACTGCAGTTGCCATTGAAATATTCCATAAACCAAATATCCTATCAATCCATCCCTGAGTTAGGTAAACATCATTTATTTTTTTGAAGTTTATTATCACTTCATGCCTCCCAACTACCCCGTATCTTATTGATATAAACTCTTTTGTTATGTCGTAAAAAAAGGTTTTATAGTAAATATAATGGTAAAAAGGCAGGAATATAAGCCATAACACAACTAAAGAATCGGCCGCTATTATTAATGCCTTAAGCTTTTCGAATAGGAATATGTGCGCAGGCACTAACAGTATTGCTGCCGATATCAGCGAGCCAATGTATGCACTTATTACGCTTCTCGGGATAAATCTTTTCTCTATTGGATATTTTTCTATTGTTGTTTGTTTTGTCGGCATTTTGCTGTTCTTAAAAGTTAATCATTGTTTATAAATCTATTCATGCATATTTTAAGTAGAAAAGCTTTTTACAGTTTTAATCACGTGATTAATCTCATCTTCAGTCATGTCCGGGAAGATTGGCAGCAGCAAGATTTCTTTCCAAATGCGTTCTGCGACTGGGCAGTTTGCTTTTATATTTTGTTTTTTGTATACTTCGTGCAAGTAAAGCGGCTTGTAATGGACTGTTGAGCTTATGCCTGCGTTTTTTAGGTGGACTAGCAATTTGTCTCTTACTGGAATTCTTTTTCCACCTTCTAGAATTCTTGCTTTGATGCAGTAATTGTGGTTTGAGCTGTCTGCATAGCTTTTCATTATTGGTGTTTCTATCCAGTCTGTTCCGGAAAATGCTTCGTTGTAGCGCTGCGTGATCAATCTGCGTTTTTTGTTTAATTCATTTAGTCTTTTGAGCTGTGCGCGGCCTATGGCGGCCATCAAGTCAGGCATCTGGAATTTGTAGCCAACATCAGTAATTGCGTATTCCCAGCTGTATTGGTCGCGATCTGTCCTTTGTGAGGTGTCGGAGTTAATCCCGCACCAACGCAGGATTTTTGCCCTATTTGCCCATTCGTCGTTGTTTGTTACTAACATTCCGCCATCACCAACTGCAATGTTTTTTACTGCCTGGAATGAGAAGCAAGCTAAGTCGCCAAATGAGCCAAGCAGTTTGCCTTTGTATCTGCCCCCAGCAGCGTGAGCAGCATCTTCTATTAAAATTAGATTATTTTGTTTTGCGATTTGTTTTAATTCATCCATTCCTGCTGCGTGGCCACCATAGTGAATTGGTAAAAGAGCTTTTGTTTTGTCTGTTATCTTTTTTTCTACATCAGCAGGATCAATGTTTAAAGTGTCTTCTTCTACGTCTGCGAAAACTGGAGTTAAGCCGTTGTAAGAAGCCAGGTAAGCTGTTGAAACAAAAGTTATTGGGGTTGTGATGACTTCTGAGCCTTTTGGAAGCTGTGGAACTGCGCCTGCCAAATGCAAAGCGGCTGTGCAGCTGTTTAATGCGATTGCGTGCTTTACTCCAAGAAATTCAGCAAATTCCTTTTCAAAGGCCTTTGTTTCTGGACCTGAGCCCCACCAGCCTGATTTTAAAACTCTGAGAGCTGCGTCTATTTCTGCCTGCGATACGGAGGGTCTGAAAATTGGTATCATTTTGAGTAAGACAGTTATTTAAAAGGGCCAATGTCGCTGTATCCCTCTTTTACTGCAACAAATTTATTTGCCTTGTGCAGCGCTTCGAATGTTCCTGCGTCAATCCAGAATCCATCAAGTATGCTGAATGTCAGTTCGTTTTTTTCGATGTAATAATTCAGGATGTCTACTACTTCAAGCTCATTCCTTTTTGAAGGCTTTAATTTTGGTATTATATCAAATGCTTTTTTATCAAACATATACACACCCAATATCGCAAGATCTGTTACTGGATTTTCCGGCTTTTCGTAGCATGCAATAACTTTCCCATCCTTTACTTCTGCGATTCCATATCTTTTTGGGTCTTTGACTTTCTGCAGGAAAACTTTCGCACCAGAGCTACTACTATTGAAATCTTCAACCTCTTTTTTTATGCTGTTTTCCATTACATTATCGCCCAATATCACTACGAATTTATCGTTCCCTACGAAATCCTTTGCAAGGTAAAGTGCTACAGGAATTCCGCCTGCTCCGTCCTGCACCCTATATGTGAAACTTACCCCGTGTTTTGCTCCTGAGCCAAGAAGCCTCATGAAATCCCCTATATTTTCTCCGCCGCTCACGATCAAGATGTCTTTTATTCCTGCATCTATCAAAGTCTGGATTGGGTAGAATATCATTGGTTTATTGTATACGGGCAACAAGTGTTTGTTCGTTACATGCGTCAGCGGCGACAGCCTTGATCCTGTCCCGCCTGCTAAGATAACGCCTTTCATTTTTAATTCACCACCCCAAGCTCTTTCATACTGTGCCTTTTTTGATACAATTCGCGGTAGTAATTTAAATATTCTCCGGATTTAAGAGGCTGCCACCATTGTTTGTTGTTAATGTACCAAGCGATTGTTTGCTTCATTGCTTCATTGAAATTGAATCTTGGGCGCCAGCCAAGTTTATGTAATTTTGTGCTGTCTAAAGCATATCTGCGGTCATGCCCTGGGCGGTCTTTAACAAATTCTATGGATGATTCGTCTTTGTTTAGTTCTGTTAAGATAAATTTTGTTATTTCCAGATTTGTTTTTTCGTTGTCTGCGCCTATGTTGTAAATCTGTCCTATTTCTCCGTTGTGCATTACGAAATCAATAGCTTCGCAATTGTCAAGCACGAAAAGCCAGTCTCTTACATTTAGTCCATCGCCATATAAAGGAACTTTTTTGTTTTCCAGCAAATTTGTAATGAATAAAGGAATTATTTTTTCCGGATATTGGTAAGGGCCGAAATTGTTCGAGCTTCTTGTTATGATTATTGGTAAATTAAAAGTTGTGTGGTAGGATAAAACAAGCATGTCAGCAGCTGCTTTGCTTGCTGAGTAAGGCGAGCTTGGATTTAATGGACTTGTTTCTGTGAATTTGCCAGTTGCAATGCTGCCGTAAACTTCATCTGTTGAAATCTGGATGTAGCGTTTTATTTTATATTTTTTTGCTGCTTCAAGCAAAGTGTAAGTTCCAAAAACATCTGTTTTTATGAAGTCGTCTGGGTTGCCTATGGAGCGGTCAACATGCGTTTCTGCTGCGAAGTTTATGATTATGTCGATGTCTTTTGCAAGTTCATTTACTAGTTGTGCGTCGCAGATGTCGCCTTTGATGAATTTGTAGTTTGTGCTGTTTTCTATGTCTTTTAAATTGTTTAAGTTGCCAGCGTAAGTTAGTTTATCTAAGTTTATTACTTTGTAATTGGTGTATTTTTTTAGAACATGTCTAATAAAATTTGATCCAATAAATCCTGCACCGCCTGTGATTAGGAGTTTCATTTTATCTTCCTCACGATGCCTTTGTTAGCATCAACTTCTACAAGATCACCGTCTTTTAGGACTTGTGTTGCGATTTTTGTGCCTATTACGCACGGCTTTTTCATTTCTCTTGCAATGATGGCTGCATGGCTTAACAGACCTCCTTCATCTGTGACAAACGCTACAGCTTTTTGCATTGCCGGCATGAATAATGGCGTTGTCATTGGTGCAACCAAGATGCCGCCATCTTCAATTTTATTAAGCTGCTCTCTATTGAAGATAACTGCAACTTTGCCTTTTGCGTAGCCTTGGCAGGCGCAAAATCCTTTAAGTTTATCTAGTTGTGTTGGCTGTGTTGTCTCCGGCTCTTCAATGTTTATCCCTAATTTTTGCAGAGTCACTTTGATTTCATTAGCGAGAACTACTTTTCCATTGAGGCATATATAGCCATTTTTTCTTTTTCTTAGTAATTCAGAATCAGGTTTTTTTGTTTTTATTGATTCTTCCAGTTCTTTTAGAGTAAAAAATTTCATCAAGCTGCGAGGCCAGTTTTCGTTTTCTGCGATTATGTCTAGGTAATCGTAAACAGCTTCGACAGCGTTGTCCATCAAGGTGTCGCCTTCCCTTGTTTTGCGTGCGCCTTCAATTATTTCCTCGCTGAACAGAGAAGCTTTTCCATTATCAGCTGCCTTTTTGTTCCACTCTACACACCAGTACCCAAGGATTAGCCCGGCGCCGCCTTGCGTGAAAGCGTCGCTTGCAGTTTTTATTTCTTTCAGTGCTTCTTCTGAGCCAACTTTTTTAATTTTAATGCCTTTTAGGTATTTTGCATATTTGTAGTATTTTTCAAAACTCTGGAGAGCGTTTTTTGCGTATTCTGGTTTCTTAAGCTGCAAGGAGAGTTTTGGAGGCAATTCTTCATGGAAAAGTCTTGTCGGACGCTGGCTTTCAACAGCTCCATTTCGAAAGACGAAGATTGGTGTTGGCCATTTGATCCCACATGCTGCTGGAATTGAGCTGTCGAAGCAGGTGCACCAAGCTTCGATTATTATTAATGGCGCATCTCTTGTCATTACCTTTTCGTATGTTATCATTTTTCTACACCTTTCTCAAGCTCTTCCTGTGTGTATTCAACCTGTTCGTCTTTTAGATTTGGGTCGTAAGCTGGATCCGGGTAGTTAATCAGCCAGGCTTCTTCATCGCCTATGTTTTGCAGGCCGGTTGCCGTGTTGTTTGGAATGTAAAGTCTCGTTGGATTGTTTGCGTCAAGAATATGTTCCTCGCGTTGCTTGTTTTTGTACAGGATGATTTTTATTTTGCCTTTTACGCAGATATAGTGAGCTGAGCGAATACGATGAAGATGATAGCCTTTGAAAACGCCTACTTTTAATGTTGTTAAGTAAGCAACAGTCTTTTCGCTGTTGTTTCCATTGCCTTTGTAAAGCTCAATTAAATAGCCGTTTTGCTGCTTATTTAAGTCAAATGTTGCTACTTTCTTTGCTTTTTCGAGCTTAACTCCAGGTATTATAGACTGCATTATTTTACCACCCCAGCCAGGTTAAGCCACGAAACATATATAAATAGTTTGCTATAAAGCAGCATATGGGCATAAGGGGTGGTAGGGAGAGGCTTTATGAAAGTAGTAGTGAGCATTCCAGCTTATAATGAGGAAAGAACAATAGGGCATGTTATTGAGGAGATAAAGCGAGTTTTAAGTTCAAATGAGTATAACTATAAGATTCAGGTGGTAGATGATGGAAGCAGAGACAGAACGGCAGAGGTTGCCAGAGAAGCCGGGGCTATTGTTGTTAAGCATCCTAAGAATTATGGGCTGGCGGAAGCGTTTAGAACAGAGATGCAGAATGCTTTGAAGCTGAAAGCGGATGTTATTGTGCATACGGATGCAGATGGGCAGTATAAAGCTGAGGATATTCCAAAGCTGATTGAGAAGATAAAAGAGGGTTATGATCTTGTTTTGGGAAGCAGGTTTTTGGGTTATATAGAACAAATGCATTGGCTGAAGAGATTTGGGAATAAAGCTTTTTCAAAAGTAATTTCAAATATCGTTAATGCAAAGGTAACGGATGCGCAGACTGGATTTAGGGCTTTTAATGCTGATGTTGCTAAAATTGAGATGACTTCGGGGCATACTTATACACAGGAGCAGGTGATTAGGGCGTTTAAGGAAAAGTTTAAAGTTGCTGAAGTGCCAGTTTATTTTGCTAAGAGAGAAGGCAGGAGCAGATTGATTAAAAATCCGTTTGAGTATGCTATGAGAGCCTGGATAAATATTTTTAGAATATATCGTGATTACAAGCCGTTGAAGTTTTTTGGGCTTGCTGGTGGAATTTTGTTTGGGCTTGGGTTTTTATTGGGTTTAGCTGTGTTTTTTTATTGGCTGTATACTGGAAGAGTTGGAGGAGTTCCGAGAGTTGTGCTTAGCGGAGTGCTGATGCTGGTTGGAGTGCAGGTGATATTGTTTGGGTTTTTGGCGGATATGATGAAAAAATGACTGAGAAGATATTTTACAAAGGGCCATTTTATGTAGCTGGGATTGTACCTGCCTTTGTAATAATAAATTTTTTTTCTGATAAAATAAGCCCTGAGACACCATATTGGGCGAAAATTGGTTTAGGCTTTTGCTGCACTGCTGTTGGTGCGGTTCCTTTAATTATGGGGGTTGGAACTGGCGAGGCTTTTTATGAGTGGACAGAAAGAAGAGCTAAGAAAAAGGAACAACTTCTTGCCGAAAGAATGAGGATCGTAAGTAGTGGATTTGGTGATATAGCTGACATGCTGCAAGATGGTGGCATGACTATAGGGGGCAGGCAATTAATTGCAGCTCGTTTTTTGAATTTAAAGAATGCGAGCGTTGATCCTGGAGCAATAAAAGAAGAAGTTGATGGGCTTTATGCCAGAGTTAAGAAAGTAGAAAAAGCTTTGAAAGGAACACCAACATTTGGTGCTGAGTTTCATATTGATAGTGAGGAAGTTGCGAGATTCAATCCTGCGTATGACTTTAATTCGGGCATAAGTTTAACAAATCAGTTAAAGGGTGCTTCCGGGGGCAAAGAGATAAGAGGCTGTCATGTATCATCAGGCACTGTAGAGTTTAGAATCAACCCTTCTTATGCGCCTATAACTATTGCTCTAATGAAGGAGATGTTGAAGCTTGGAGCAGTTCCAAGAAACGTGATTGCTAGTTATTCTGTTTGCATGGACGGAAATGGAGTTTTGGATAACGGGTTGGCATTGATAGTGACTAACTTTTATACAGGGTTAACACCTAATCTGCCCAGCTGCAATGAAGGGGAGTTTACGTTTAGAGATGTTCATATTTATCATGGAGCTACTGTTGATGTGCTGACAGGAAAGCAATTGCCTGGTACGCCTCAGTTGAATATCTTTGCAGGCGCAACTTCGGTTGTAGAGAATAATCCTGGGTTAGAAAAGTATAAAAGCGAGCTTGAGCAAGATGTAGATGTTAGATTTATAAGGATGTTGCTTCCATTTTTGATGGGCAGACGAAGAAGAAAAAAATGGAATAGAGAAATTTTGGAAGTAGCTTCTCTAACATCCGAGGCTGTTAAAATGCTTGAAAGCAAATTAATAGAAGCTGAAAACGCGGGCAAAGTTTGGGCTACAAAGAAAGATATTAAAGTAGTGGATTCAGCAGAGACAAGGCAAAGAATTGATAGAATCAACTCAGAGCTTTTGGCTGAATTAGAAAGCCGAAATCCAGGGTTATATAGTTTATTAACCGATACCAGATTATGAGGTGAAAAATGATTTACAATATCAAAAATAATGGAATGAGGAACGATTTACATATTGTAAATAATTTTTAAAATGAAAAAGCGCACTTGGCTGTTGTTATTCAGATTGCTTGTTGGAGTAGCTGCTTTGCTGTTTTTGATTTATAAGATTGATTTAAATAAATTGTTAAAAGTTTTTTATGAAGTTAACGCTTCCAGCCTGTTTTTATTTCTTTTGTTGCCGGTTATAATGATATTTTTTACGATTGTTAATATAATGATAATTTTTAATGCTGTTAATGTTAAAGTTCCATTTAAAGAATTGCTAACTAAGTATTTGGTTTCACGTTCATTTGGGTTCTTTCTGCCCGGGAAATTTGGGGAGCTGTCATTGGTATATTTTTTAAAAGATAAAGTTTCTTATGGAGTGAGCACTTCTGCTATGATAATTGATAAGCTGATAACATTCATTGTTCTGCTTGGGTTTTCTTTGTACGGGTTTTTTGTTTTCTTTGAATTTGATGTAGCGATTAGGTTTATTTTGTTTTTGTTTTTGCTGTTAGTTGGGGTAGTCCTGCTTTTGTTTGTTAAAAAAGTAAGAGTTTTTGTCAGAACTTTTGTCTTAAGAAAGTATGCGAAGCATTTTGAAGGCTTTGGAGCAACTGTGGACAAGCTTTGGAAGGAGAGGAAGGAAGCTTTGCTTCTTGACTTTATTGTTACGATTATTTTGTGGGGGGCTATGGGCTTGGTTATGCAGCAGATATTTGTAAGCTTTGGATATAAAGTTGGTTATTTGACTGTTTTGTCTATACATTCAATTGGTGTTTTGAGCAGCTTGATTCCTATTTCAATTTCCGGGCTTGGGATTAGGGAAGGGCTCGTTGTTTATTTGTATAGGCTAGCAGGGGTGATCGGGCCTGTCAGCGCCGGGATTTATCTGATATCTTTGTTTTTTACTTATCTGATATCGACGATAATTTTGCTTGTTTATAATTTTCCGGCGATTAAAGAAAGAGTAAGAGGGAAAAATGAAGCTGCTAGTTGATATTCTGCATCCGGCGCATGTGCATTTTTTCAGGAATTTTATCAAGATAATGGAAGGCAAAGGGCATAAAGTGCTTGTTACTGCTAGGCAGAAAGATGTTACTTTTGAGCTGCTGAAAGCTTATGAGATTTCTTTTGTTCCGATAAGCAGGATTAGTAAAAGCAAGGTGGGGTTATTATTTGAGTGGCTGTCTCGCACCTGGAAATTATTTAACATAGCAAGAAAATTCAAGCCGGATATTTTGATTGGATGCATGGGGCCCAGTATTGTGCCTGTTGGGAAGTTGTTAGGGAAGCCAGCTCTAGTGTTTTATAACAATGAGACTGCGACTGCTGTTAATAGCTGGGTGCAGAGGTTTGCAGATGCTTATATTACGTCAACGAGCTTTAATGCATCTGTGAAAGGAAAACATATTACACACAAGAGCTATCATGAGCTAGCTTATTTGAATCCAAAATATTTTAAGCCGGATGTTTCTGTTTTAAGGGAAACAGGATTAAGGCTGAGTGAGAAGTTCATTGTTGTTAGATTTGTTTCATGGCAGTCGAGCCATGATGTTGGTGCTCGTGGAATTGCTGATAAGTTGGGTTTTGTTAGAGAATTGGAGAAATATGCAAAGGTGGTTATAACTTCTGAGAAAAAGCTGCCAGATGAATTTGAGAAATATAGGTTGAAAATAAAACCAGAAAAATTATTGGATTTGCTTGCGTTTGCTGCGCTTTGCGCTGGTGAGAGCGCTACGCTTGCTTCGGAAGCTGCTTGTTTGGGAGTGCCGGCTGTGTATATTGCAAATACGATGAGGGGCTACACAAACGAGCAGGAAAAGGATTATGGTTTGGTGTATAATTTCACTTCGCAGGAAGCTGGGCTGAGAAAAGCGGTTGAATTATTAAACAATAAGAATCTTAAATTGGAATTTCAAAAGAAAAGACAAAAAATGTTAAAGGAGAAGATTGATTTGACTGCGTGGATGGTTGATTTTGTTGAGAATAGAAGGTGGGCTTAGTTAATTTGTTTTTATTTTTTATTTAATTATTTTGTTTTTATAAGCTGTTTAGTTGTTTGCTTTATACCAAGCGATAAATTCTTCTATTCCTTTTTTAATCTTTGTTTTTGGCTTCCAGTTTAGGAGTTTTTTTGCTTTTCTTATATCAGCATACGTAATTGGAACATCTCCTGGCTGAGGTGGCAAGTGATTTAAGATCGCTTGCTTGTTGATGGTTTTTTCCAGCAGTTTAATCAAGTCTTTCAGTTTTACCGGGTTGTTGTTCCCCAAGTTGATTATTTCGTAGTCAAATTCTTTTTCGAGTGCTTTAAGCGTTCCGGCAATTATATCGTCGATAAAAGTATAGTCGCGCATTGTTTCCAGGCTGCCGTAAACAGGAATTGGGCGGTTGTTTGTGATTAGTTTGGTGAATTTGTGTATTGCCAAGTCTGGCCTTTGTCTTTGGCCGTAGACTGTGAAAAATCTTAGGCAAGTTGTTGGAATTTTGTAGGTTGTTGCGTAAGCGTGGCATAATACTTCTGCAGATTTTTTTGTTGCTCCATAAACTGAGACTGGAAAGTCTGTTTTGTCATTTTCTGAAAATTTGCTTTTGTTTCTTATTCCGTAAACACTTGAGCTTGAGCCGAGGATGAACTGCTTAAGCTTGTGCTTTTTTGCAAGTTCCAACAAATTTAAAGTGCCTTGGACATTAACCTGCAGGTAAGCATCCGGGTTTTGCATGCTTGGGCGAACACCAGCACGAGCTGCTAGATGAATTATTTTTTCCGGCTGCTCTTTTTGAAATATTTTTGCCAGTGCTTTTTTGTCCAGGATGTCGGCGCGGTAAAGAGTGAAGTTTTTGTTTTTTAAGCATTTTTTTATGTTCCTTTCTTTTATTTTTGGATCGTAGAAATTGTGGAAGTTATCCAAGCAAATAACTTTGTGGTTTTGTTTTAATAAAGCTTCACATAGATGAGAGCCGATAAAGCCTGCGCCGCCTGTTACAAGAAGTTTCATTTTATTTATTTTCATTTATATTTTAATTGTTTTTAATTTTTTATTTGTTTTATTTTAATAATATTTTTTAACTATTTTTTATTTTTATTTTGTTTTTTATTATAGTTGATTTATTTTTACTTTTTGTTAATTTTTATTACCGTCTTTTATTTTGTTTTATTGCTGGCCTATGCCGTAATACTCAAATCCAATTGCACGCATTTTTTCTGGTACGTAAATGTTTCTGCCGTCAAATAATTTGTTGTCTTTCATGCTGTTTTTTATTTTTTCCATGTCCAGGCTGCGGAATTCGTCCCATTCTGTTACTAAAACAATTGCATCTGCATCTTGGGCAGCTTCGTAGGCATTGTTAGGGTATGTTATTTTGTTGTTGAAAATCTTTTTTGCTTCGTTTCCGTGCACATCTGTTGCTGCTGGATCATAAGCTTTTATTTTCGCACCTAGTTGCAGTAAAGAATTTATTATTGTAATGCTTGGAGCATCTCTCATGTCACTTGTTTTTGGCTTGAAGGATAAGCCGAAGATCGCGATTGTTTTGTTTTGCAAGCTGTTGTTGAACGCTTTTTTGATTTTATCGACGATGATTGTCTTCTGTCTTTCATTGAAGATGTCTATGCTGTTGATTAATTTTGGCTCGTAGTTTAATTGTTTTGCAAAATGTGTTAAAGCTCTAACGTCTTTTGGAAAACATGAGCCGCCGTAGCCGACACCAGCATTCAAGAATTTTGGTGAGATTCTGTAGTCAAGCCCCATTGCTTTTGCAACAACTTTAACGTTTGCGCCTATTTTATCGCAAATGTTTGCGATTTCATTTATGAAAGAGACTTTTGCTGCAAGGAAAGTGTTTGATGCGTATTTAATTAGCTCGGCTGTTTCCCAGTTTGTGTAGATTGTTTCAATGTAGGTGCGGGATAAGCCGGAGTACATTTCTTCTATTACTTTTTTTGCTTTTGCGCTTGAGTTTGGGTCTTCTAGCCCAACTACTATCCTATCTGGATGGTTAAAGTCCTCTATCGCTGCGCCTTCTTTGAGGAATTCTGGGTTTGAGATGACATCGAATTCTGCTTGTGGAGCTTGCTGTTTTATTATTTCATGAATTTTGCGGTTTGTGCCCGGGGGAACAGTACTTTTTGTTACTATGACTTTGTATTCGTTTATGTGCTTTGCAATGTTTTTTGCTACATCGAAAATAAAATCCAAATTTGCTGAGCCATCATCTTTTCCCGGGGTGCCTACGCAGTTTAATATTACGATGCCGTGCTCAACTGCTTCTTTTGCGTCTGTTGTGAATTTTAAGCGATTTCTTTTAACGTTTTCTGCAGCCAATTCTTTTAATCCCGGTTCGTAGAATGGAATCTCGCCTGCTTTCAGCTTGTTAATCTTGTTTTCATCTACGTCCATGCAAAGAACATCGTGCCCTAGATTTGCGAGACATGCTCCTGAAACAAGTCCAACATATCCTGAGCCAAAAACTGTTATTTTCATGGTGGTTTATTTGGTTTATTTGCTTTTCTTGTATGCTTCGTAAGCTTCCTCTAGGGCTTCAAAGCTGCCAATATCAAACCACCTCTCTGAGAAAATAAAGCCATGAACGGGTTCGCGTTTTGAAAGCCAAGTTATAAAATCACCCGGGTTGTCTCTGTGATCGCTTTCTGTTGCGTATTCACTTATCTTTTTTGCAGATTCTTTTGTAAAGACATAGCAGCCAGTGCTTACCAATGTTGTTTTTGGGCTAGCCGGCTTTTCCTGGAATTCTGTTATTTTATTGCTGCTGTCAATTACCGCAATCCCGTATTTCTTTGCTGCTCTGGCTTTGTCTTTTATATCGTATAATGCAACTACCGGCGCTTTTTTTGATTTGAATTGGCTGATTAGATTTTTTAAATCAAACTCGAATAAATTGTCGCCTGCTATTACAAGAAGATCTTCGTTAATTTTTTTCTTTTCTATTACTAAATGCAAGTCTCCTATTGCACCAATTCTTTCTTCATTGCTTTTTGTTCCGTCGCTGAACAAATGTGTGCGTTTCTTTGGGGAATATGTTTCCCGCCAGCTCCAGAAGTTCGGCAGGAAGCGGTCATTTGTCACTATGAAAATCTCTGTTACGTCTTCCAGCTGTTCCACTTGGTCCATTATATAGTCGAGAATTGGCTTGTCACCTACTGCAAGCAACGACTTTGGCTGATTTTGTGTCAAAGGATAGAGCCTTGTTGCGTATCCTGCGCAGAGTATAATACATTTAATTTTAACCACCCTAATTGAGGTTTTAGCTGTATGAGTTTAAAAATGTTGTGTTTGTGAGTGTGAGATTAAGGCTAATTTTAAAATAAAGAAGGCGGACAGCTTTCTACGGTTCCCGCGTAATACAGTACTTTGCAGAACGGAAGGCTTCTTAACTTCCGAGATCGTACGGGATCGGGTGTGACCAGCCCCCTATGGCCGTCCTGTCAGGTGTTTTGAAGAAGGTGGTTTATAAAGGTTATGGTGCAGTTAGTATCTTTATTATTATGTTTATAATATTATTCATGGTAAGGTAAAGGAAAAATAAGGTCAAAAATATTAATAAAAAAATTCCCGCTATTTTCCTCCAATCTTTTTGGCATATAAGCAAGTGAATCATGCCGTATTTGCTTGGAAGAAAAAGCCAAGTTCCTATAATTATTTTAATCAGATGAAATAGCCAAATATTTTTAGAAATTGTGTAAGCGGCAAGGGGGTTTATTTCGGTGAGTCCAACTGCTAAAGCCAAGTGCGTTGTTATGCTGTCTGTTATGTTGAAGAGTATTCCAAAGCAAGAAAAGATGTTGATTTGTTTTTGAGTTAGCATTTTCGTTTCTGTTTTTTTATTTGTTTTTTAGTTTCTATTTTATTTCTATCTTATTTATTTTATTTCTATCTTAACGCTTTTATCTTTTAAGTTTATATTTTTAATTTCTTTTTTAGTGCTTAGAAATTCGTTAACTGCGCTCCAGCCGCCAATTACTTTTATTTTTTTAATCTGATCTAAAAGCTCTTTTATTTGCTGATAGTTGTGGTATATTATTTCACCTTTTGCACTTTCTTCTTCTATTTTTTTAGTTAATTCTGATAGGGTTTTTTCCTGCTGCTCTAGAATTCGCGTAAGTTCATTTATTTTCTGTTGATACAGTAGTTCTTTTTCTGATTGCAAGCGTTCAGATTTTGTCAGGCTTAGCGTTTTGTCCAGTGCTTCGTCAAATGCAGATAGTTCTTCTATTAAATTTTTATTTGGTATTTTAATTGGAGATACTGTATTGTCATCGTAAATGTAGCCTTTTGGCTCAGTTTTTACTTTTTCTCTCAGTAAGGAAAAGAAAGAATAAAGTCTGCTTTTCTCGTCTGCTGTAAATTGCTTTGGGCTTTTGTTTTTGTCTATGTTTGAGCATAAGAGCTCTGCGTATAAGCTGCCTAAGCCAAGCTCTGCAGCCAAGCAAGAAACAATCTTGTCTTTTTTGCTTTTGGATAAAATAGTATGGAATAAAGAATTATCTATTGAAAACATATCAGTCTCCATCGGGGGCAATTGGTAGGCAATATGGGGCTTTAAATCACGGGATTGCCAGCTTTGTCTTTGGAGTATGGCAATTATTGTGATTTTATCGTATACTAGAATTATTTTGCCTTTTGAAAATAATTATACTTATAAAGCGTGTTGTTTAAATGAGATTTTGACTATTCTTTGGGCGTTTATCTGTTCTACTGCTAAAATTGTTTGTCCGTTTAAATGCTTTCTCAGCTGCATGCAGAAGCTGCTTGGCTCTTCCATCTCTGGCTTGTGTTTGGTTAAGTAAATTAGTTTGCCTGGCTCTATTCTTAACAAGAATTTTTCTTTTTTGTGAAGCTGGATGAAGAATTCATTTTTAATCTGGAATATCTGGTTTATTCTTGCGCCTACTAGTATTTGCAGTTCTGTTACGATTGCTTTAAGTTCGATTGCAGAGAGTTCTGGTTTTGATATTTGCATTTTTTTGTTGTTAATTTTGTTGTTAATTTTGTTTTTAGTTTTGTTGTTAGGTTAGTTTTAATTTTGCTTTTATTTGTTTCATTAATTCTTCTTTATGTATGCGGCTGGTCGTGTCAACAATTAAAATGTTGTGGCTGTTTTCTTCTGCTTGAACGAGGCAGTTGTCAAAGATTTCTGCATCCAGGTTTTCGCGCACTTTTTCTTCTTGATAGTTTCTTTTGTCCAGGCGTTCTTTTAATATTTTTAAACTGCATTTTGTGACGATGCAGAGATCAACATATTTTTTAGGAAGATAGTGCGACATGTGGGAATCGATAACTAGATTTTCTTTGCTTTTTTCTTTACTTTTTTTAATTAAATCAATTAGGGCATTATTTAATTTATCAGCATCAACTATCCTGCATTTTCTCACTTCATCGTATTCATCACAGAGCTTTTTCTCGTCGATAATTTTGTTTACATCTACATATTTAGAGTTAAGTTCTTTTGCTATCAGTTTAGCTATAAATGTTTTTCCGGTTCCGGGGGTGCCTGTTACAATTATTATTGTCATTTAAGGCTAAAGAGAGCTTTCTCATTTAAATCTTTATTTAAATATTTATAAATAAGCTTTTATGATTTATGCGGCTTATAAGGTTATATCCTGAAGAGGACTTTCTTCTGCTTTGTTTGCGTTGCTGCTTCTTTCTGGACTTGTTTTACCGTTGTTTTCTTCTCAAAATGCCCTTTTTCTCTTTTCTGCATCTCTTCATGCTTTTTCTTATGGTGCTTGTACATTATATGGTGCAGATAGTGCTTGCTCATTATCTTCTGGGAGCCCCAGATAAATAAGAATAAAACGATTGAGTAAATTGTTAGGATTCCTAAGTCATCTACAATAACGTTGAAGCCTGGATTGAATAAAACTACTTCTCTTAAGACGCGCTCGCCTACAACAAAGGGATTCCAGACTGCCATTTGCCTAATTGCATCAGGCATGCTTTCGATTGGTACGATTACGCTTGATAAAAATAAAAGCAATGTGCCGGTTGAAACTGCTGCCAGTGTTGCTGTTTCTTCTGAGGCAAAGATATAGCCAATTACCATGCCAGCAAGTGTAAAGAATGTTCCTACCAGCAATAAGACAAGCAAGATCATGGGGATTGTGAATGTGATTTGTCCGGAAAAGAAGTATAATGCGATCAGCAGCATTATTGCTACTTGAATTAAAACAAGAAGCATATTTGTAAGGTATGTAGCGAGTATAAATACTATGTCTCTTGTTGGCGTAATGAAGTTTCTGAAGTAAGCCGGGCTGTGCTTTTCCATCATTACAAGAGTTGTTCCTACGAGAATGGAAACGAACATGACAACCAGAACCATTAAGCTTGGGAAAAGGTAGTTCAAGTAAGTGCTTTGAGAGCTTACTGGCTTGAGATTTGTTACAATCGGCTGGGCAATTGCGCTAGGATCAGTTACTTTTATTGAATTTATTTCGCTTATTAGGGTGTCGATTGTGCTTTCTATCTGGTTTAATGAGTCTGTGCCTGCATCGAGCTTTGCTTTTGCTTCTGATAGTGAAGTTGATGCCCCTTCTTTGAATTGCTGGGCCTGCACCAGTTGAGATTTAATTACATTCAGCTCGTTTTGTATGTTTGTCAGAGACTCTTCTATCTTTTCTAGAGTGCCTGTTGCGTTTGTGTTGTTGGCGGAGAGCGTGCTTTTTGCTTCATTTATGCTTTCGAGGGCTGCGTCTAAGTCAGCAATCGCCCCTGCATCTGAGCTTTTTGATTTTGCTGAGCTAACTTTTGATTTTGCAGTGTCTAAGTCAGTTGTCAAGTCGCTTTTGGCTTTTGAGAGGGAGTTTTTAACCTGGTCTATTGGCAATGAGGAGTCGCTGAAAGTAAAATCTAAAGAAGCAAGATCGCCTGAAACGCTCTGAACTTTTACATTTGCTTCTCCGGAATCTGTTTTAACCTGTGCGATAACCGGCTTTTTTGCATCAAGCTCTGTTCTTGATTTATCGAGCTTTTCTATTAAAACTGCGGTAAGATTTTTACTGATTTCACGGGCAGTAGAGCCAAAGCGGGAGCTTAGCGTGTCTGTTATCATGTAGACCAGATTAATTTTGCTGTAGTCGACGTAGAAAGTTACCTCATTCTGTTTGTTGCTTTCAAAGCTTAAGTCTTCCGGCAGTATGATGCAGGTGTTTGTTCTGCCTTGCTTAATTTCATCAACACAAGTTTCCTGGCTGTTGTATCTGATTATGTTAAACTGCTGGTCTTTTAATGCGTCCAGCAAGCTTGTTGTTGCGTCGTTTGTTGAGTTTGTGAAAACACCTATTGTCAAGCCAAATACATTTGAGTTGTCGAAAGCTATGCCGACCAATAAAACGACTAGTAAAGGGGCAAGAATGATGATTAAGGCTGAAGCTCTTGCCCTAAAGAGAAGCTTTAGATTCTTTGATATAATTCTGAAGATGTTTTTCACGTCTATCTGCCTCTTTTTTTTATCTAACTTTTTATTTTTGTTTGTTTTTTGTTTTCTAGTTAATTTTTATTTTGTTTATTTTTTTGGTTTTTATTTATTCATTTTGTTTTAAGTTTTTATTTATTAAATTTTATTTAACTTTAATTTTATTTTTTAATTTACTGTTTTTACTTTACCATCATTTGCTTCTTTGCTATACCCCCAAACACTTCTGTTAAAGTCGGGCGGTTAAGTTCAAGTGATTTAACTGTTAATCTTCCATGCCTGATTGCTTTTGCCAGTTCTAACAGTGTTTTCTGCGGGTTTTTTGTGTACAATACAAGCTTGCGGTCTTCTTTTCTTACATTTGCAATGTTTTTCTTGCTTACTATGTTTAAAACTTTTGAGAAGTTTGAAGCTTCTGTTTCAACACGTATTTCTGTTGTGTTATGCCCAAACTTTTGTTTTATCTGCTCGATTGTGCCATATTCAATCAGTTTGCCGTTGTGTATAATTGCGATGCGATCGCACATTGCTTCCAGCTCCTGAAGGAAATGGGAAGCAACAATTATTGTTGTGCCAAGCTTGTTTATTTCTGTGATTAACTTCCATGTTTCTGCGCTTAATACTGGGTCAAGATCAGCAGTCGGCTCGTCTAAAATTAAAATATCCGGCTTGTGAATCATTCCGCAAATTATGCTTAATCTTCTCTGCATTCCCCCTGAAAGCTGATCAGCCAGCTTGTTTTTGTGATCTGTTAGTTGAGTAAGTTCAAGCAAGTGAGCAGTGTTTTGCTTCAAGGCTTTTTTGTCCAAGTGATGCAAGGAACCAAAGTGCATCAAGTTTTCTTCTACTGTAAGTTTTGGGTAGAAAGAAGGCGTTTGCGGAGCGAAGCCAAAGGTTTGGCGGACCTGGTAGACGTTTTCATGCAGATGTTTAAGCTCTTTTTCGCTGTCGCTTATTGCGTCTGCCGGGCGGTAATAGATTTCTCCTTCATCCGGTTCAAGGAAACCAATTAAATGAGACAGGAGAGTTGTTTTTCCTGAGCCGCTCATTCCAATTACACCAAAGATCTCGCCTTTTTTGACGTCAAATGTAATGTTGTCAAGTATAATGTGGTTGCCCAACTCTTTTGTCAGGTTTTTTATTCTTAATGCGGTTGCTGGCATTCTGTTAAGATAAGAGTTTTAATTGGTTTATAAATCTTGCTCCTGTTATTATTTTATAGGTTAGTTTTATTTTTAATTAATATTATTTTTTAATTTATCCTTTAACTTTACTATTAACCTTAAATTTATTTTTATGGCGTCGCATAAAGATATAGTTCTTACTGAACTCCCGGTTAGCCAGCACTCATGACATTCGTGCACGTCGGTGCTCCGCAGCCTATTATAGTAAATGTTTTGCGAAATAAATTAGCTTTGGCTGCTTGAA
>CAYJSO010000001.1:0-2982 GCA_964372795.1 uncultured Methanosarcinales archaeon | reverse complement strand
AAATCAGCATCAGAGAATTTGTCTAAAGTTTTTCGAGCTTTTAGATGAAGCCATAAATCGCGTCCAATTTTCTTTTTCCATAACTGCTCGTAATTTTTGTTTTCTGCAATTGCTTCTGCTAGGCAGCTTGCAGCTTTTAGTCCAGGAATTAAACCACCTAATGTAGTTGCTTTTACCTGGGTTGCAGCATCTCCTACCAGATAAACGCGTTCTTTTTTGTCCTGTGTTTTTAGTTTTGGATTGTAAATTGGAATTGGGCCGGCCTGCATGTCGATTTGTTTGAAGTTATGCTGCTGCATGAATTTTTGGAAGAATTGGTTTGTGTTTTGCCTTGTACCTAAGCCGACTCTTGCAATTGTGCTGCTTTCTGGCACAACCCAAGCAAATAATTGAGGGGCAATTTCATTTCCAAAGTAAGCTTGGTATGAATTTGAGTCAAAATTCCCAGAAGCGCGGACTTGAATTCCATAAAAGAATTCTCTTTGTCCGAACAAGCCAAATTCTTTTGCTACTGCGCTTAACGGGCCATCTGCGCCAATTGTAATTGTTTCTTGGCTGCGTTTAATTTCTTTTGTTTCATTGTTTTTTATGTCTTTGAAGACAAGAGAGCCATTTTCTTTTTTTATAAAGCGATGCTGATCATGCAAGATGCAGCCTGCGTCAACTGCTTTGTTTACAAAGTGAGAGTCAAATAAAGTGCGGTCTACGATGTATTCTTTTGATTTAACGTCTATTTTTTCGTTGTTTGGGGCTATTACCTGCACGTGTTCTGTTGTGTTTACCAGGGCTTCTTTAAGTTCGTTTTTTGGTTCTGGAAGAACTTCATTTAAGGAAATAGTCATCAATCCTGTACATTGAATTGGCTTGCCTACCTGTGGGTGCTCTTCGTATAAATGCACTTCAAAGCCCTTTTTAGCCAGCAGGAAAGCAGTTTGGCCGCCTATCGGGCCTGCGCCTATTATGTGGATTTGCATTGTAATGTTAGCTTGTTATAGGTTAGCTTTTATATTTTTTTAAAATGCAGAATATAGTTCAGTTAAAGGTTGAGTTAAATATGGTTAGGTTAAGAATAACAATTATATAGTTAAGTTAAGAATAACAATTTAAGAAATTAAAATAAAAGAAATAAAATAAAGAAAACTTAGTAATAAGTTTCTTCTTCTTTGCCTTCTTCGCCGCTTCTCATTCTTGTGAAGCCGACGATTAAGCCAACGATTACAAGCAACACTACCAATACAACCAAGCCGATTGTTAATGCGTCTCTTGCGCTTGTAACACCGCCTGCAGCAACTACATTAGCTTTTAATGCAACATCTTTCAATGTCACATCGTTGCTCTTGACTGCTACATTGACGCTCTTCTCGCCTGATTGTGCGTTGCTATTGGCTGCTACATATGCATAGGCAACTTTTGTTTCTCCTGGTGCTACAACAAGCACGTTTGAGCTTAATCTTGTTGCTGCCCAATCGCCTGCAGCTACACCTAAGGTGTATGTTCTGCTTTCACTGCCCTGGTTTGTGACTGAAACTGGATAAACAGCCTCATTTCCACCAGCGACAATGTTCTGGCTTTCCGGGCCAACTGTTATCGTTGTTCTGCCTTCTGCTCTGCCGCAGCGTGGGTTTTCTGTAACATGCAATGTGAATTCTTCTTCCACTTGCTTGCGGCCGTTTCTGAATTCAGCTACCACTAAACCTTGATAATCGCCTGCTTCTAGGCATTCATTTAGCTTCAAGTACAGCTCTTCGCTGTCTTCTTCGTCATCTTCATCTATTTCATCTATGTAATCAACATCTTGGCCAACGCCTTCAACGCTTAAAGTTACCTTGACATCTTCTTCGTCTTCAGCGCCATTGTTTTCAACACGCACAGTTGCTAAGAGGGAGCGACCAGCTTGTACGGTTAAGCCTGGGCTGAATGTTACATCATCAATTCTTAAGCTGTGTTCTTTTCTGTTGACATCTATTGTTGCTGTCCAGACAACTTCATCGTTTGTTCTGTCTGTTACACTAATTCTTACAGCATATATTCCTGTCTCAAGATCGCTTGGGAATTCAACAAGAACGTTTTTAACATAACTTTGGCCAGCTTCAACCTCGAAAAGCTCGGTTTCAGCTTCCATATCATCTTCATCCTCTGGGCCTTCAACTTCAACTTCTACGCGCACTTTGCCGTTTGCTATTGCATTCAGCTCTACACGCACTGGAAGTTCATCGCCACTTAGAAAGTCTCCGCGAATTTGCCCTTGGGAAACTTCGACATCATTCAACCATACTCTGCTTATTGTAACAGGTACGGTGCCTGCACTTGCAAAACCTGCAAATGCTGTTGCTAATAGCAACGCCAAAATTGTAAACACACTAAATTTCTTCATCATTTTATCTCCCCCCATAATTTTGTGTATATGAGCTTAATTTTTTGGTTTAAACATAACCAATATATAAAGGTTTCGTAATATTGAGTATTTTATAGTAGTTACAGTTTGTAACTATGTGATTGTTATTATTCGGTGTGTAACGTGCGAAACATCGTCGTTGCGAGCGGTTATTCTGATATCATAGTTTCCTGGCTCTACGTCGTCAGGAACCTGCAATACTAAACGCCTTGTTATCTTGTCGTCTTCATCTAAGTCAAATGGGCCCACTGAAACGCGCTCGTTCCAGTCGTAGACGAATGCTGTTAGCTTTACATCTTCCATATCGTCGTTTTCCTGGTTGTTTAATGTTATGCTTAATACCAGCTGATCGCCTGGCTCAACAAATTCGCCTGGAAGCATTAGTATTCTGCTAAATAGCAAGCCATTGCCGCGCTCTTCATCTTTTACTTTTGGAGGCGCTACGCCCTTTGTTACATTGATTGTGAAGCTTTGTATTGAAGATGCGCCTCTATTGTCTCTAGCTTGAATGTCTACTAAGTATAAACCGGGCGTATCAGGAGTCCATGTGATAAAGCCATTTCCGTTGTTTATTACCATTCCAATCG